>JAHCBA010000009.1 GCA_019634625.1 Verrucomicrobiia bacterium | reverse complement strand
CAGGGGTCGCAGAAGCCCCTCGGCTACGCCTAAGGCGCGATGGTCCTCAGCCAGTGCCTGTTGATCCCCCGGTTGAACTGCTGCCAGGCATCGTCGCCCAGCGTCTGTTGAATCGTTTGTTCGGTTTCCTGGCGGATCGCGCGCAGGGCCGCCGTTTGCTGGTCCGCCGTGAGGGTCTGGTCGCCCCGCACGCGGCCAGCCTCGACCATGGCGATATCCCTCATCGCATACAGGTCATTGGCCAGTTCCGGCTGCAGGCCGGCACGCTGCACAATGCGGTGGAGCTGCTGGTAACCGGGATCCTGGGCGCGCTGATACTCCAGATAGCGTTCGTGACCCAGGGTTTCACGGAGACGCTCATTGAGTTGATCTTGAGCCTCCCGGTAACGGTCCGCCTCGGGCTGTGTCGCGTCCATCAGCATCGTCGGCGAGTACTCCCGGTCGAACGCCTCGCGCAACTTGAACATGGCCAGGAACTCCTCCTCGCTCGGCTCGAACCCGGTGATCTGCTGACGCAGCACAGTTGCCGTGATCGAGAACCGGAGCTGGTAATCCAGAAACTCCTCGGGCGACAGCATGGCCCGGATCGCATCCTCCATCTCGCGCTGCGCCTTCCACATCGCGCCATGATCGTTCGCCATGTCCCCGGCGCTCTCCACAAGCTTCGACTGAAAATCGGCCATCACCTGCATCAACCCGGTGCGCCTGGCCTCCGGCAGGAAATCGAACATCGCCTCCATCGGATTGCCGCCCACCGCCGCGAGCATCTGGCTCATCGGGTCGGGCTCGATCCCAAGGGCGCGCAGCACGGCGTTCTTCTCCTCCTCCAGCGCCCGCATCTGCTGGAGGGCTTCCGGGTCGCCCATCAGGCCCGCCATGCCCGCCAGTGGATTGCCCGCCTTCCAGTACTCGAACTTCTTCGGCGCACCGCGGGCC
Source organism: Verrucomicrobiia bacterium (assembly GCA_019634625.1). NCBI lineage: Bacteria > Pseudomonadati > Verrucomicrobiota > Verrucomicrobiia > Verrucomicrobiia bacterium. The sequence continues at coordinate 183,395 of JAHCBA010000009.1, read as the reverse complement.
AGCTTCTTCTTCTCGTCGTAAAGCTTGTTCACATCCGCCCGGATGATGTCGCGGATCGTCTCCTCCGGGCAGCCGATCGCACGCAGGTTGGCGATGTACTCCCGGTAGTCCGGCGACTCCACATGCTGCCAGGACATCTCGCGCACAACGGTGTGCGTCACGACGGGTCCCGCCGTGGAGGTCGAAGTCGCGGATTCGCCGGTGGCCGGCTGCCCGCCGGAATCCGCCCGGTCCAGGTCAGCCGTCGAAGGCGAGCCGGAACGCAGCAGCAGGGCGGCCAGCAGGACGTTCAGGCCGACGGATACGATCAGGAAACGCTTCGCATGCATGGCTTCAATCCCGGTCAATGACTCTGATGAACCCCGTGCGGATAACACAACCAGCGCAACGCTGACAATGCTCCGTCACGCGCATCCCCCGTTCGGGCGCATCTCAGGTTCTTGGATCTCCCCCAAGCCCTCCCTCGTGGGGACTCGTACTCAGCCCGAAGGGCGGTAGTCGTACGCGTCATCGATCCCGCAGACACACCGCCTCGATCATCGCCCCCTCGCCAGCCCGATGGGTTCGATCCTCCCCGGACCTCCCATTCCGCGTGGGAACTGGGGAGGGGGATTACGATTACGATTACGATTACGATTACGATTACGATTACGATTACGATTACGATTACGATTACGAGTACGATTACGAGTACGAGGCCTGCTGCCAGAAACTGAGATGCGCCCTCCGATTTCACCCCTCTGCTTCACCCTCCGGAGGGACGAGCTCCGCGAGTCCTCAATCCATCGCCCCACTCCCCTTCCACCCTCGCCGAACGCCGCCAACCCCTGAAGCAACGCCATTCCTCGATCCAGTGCGCCACAATCCCTCACCCAGCCACCTCAGAAACCCGCAGGGTTTCCAGCGATTAGCCGGGGATCGAACCCGGCTTCGCGGGTTCGACCCCCGGAATGATTCCCCTCCCACCTCCCGACCCCGCCAGGGGTCGCAGAAGCCCCTCGGCTCCGGAATCGGGCAGGCAACGCATCGAATAGGAACATAGTCCCCAAGGATGCCCCGAGGCTGTCTGGACAGGATCCACAGGATGCAGAAGAGCCGCCTGCCCGTCGGGTTTGGCGGTGGGTCGGGATCTCCATCCTGTTCATCCTGTCCAATACCTCGGACCCGACCCCTCCGGACTTTTTTCAATCGCCCTGCCCCAGCCGCGACATCGCCTGACATCCGTCTTGCTGGACGGGCGCCCGATGCTCGAACCTTCCCCCTCGCGGTTATGAATTATCCGATCGCCCGCCGGGCTGCCTCGCTCTCCCCATCCCTGACGCTCGCCATCGACGCCAAAGCCAAGGCCATGAAGGCTGCCGGTGAAGACGTGGTCGGTTTCGGTGCCGGAGAACCCGATTTCGACACACCGGACCACATCAAGAAGGCCGCCGCCGACGCCCTCGCCGCCGGGTTCACCAAGTACACCGCCTCCAGCGGCATCCCCGAACTCCGTCAGGCCGTCGCCGACAAGTTCCAGCGCGAAAACGGCCTCACCTACGCGCCTTCCCAGATCATCATCTCCTCCGGCGGCAAGCACTCCTGCTTCAACGCCATCTTCGCCACCTGCCAGGACGGCGATGAGGTCCTGATCCCCGCCCCCTACTGGCTCAGTTACCCGGAAATGGTCAAACTGGCCGGGGCCACCCCGGTCATTCTTCCCACCACCGACGCCACCGAGTTCAAGGTCACCCCCGACCAACTCCGCGCCGCCATCACTTCCCGCACCCGCCTCTTCATCCTCAATTCCCCCAGCAACCCCACCGGCAGCGTCTATTCCCCCGACGAACTGCGCGCCCTCGGCGACCTCTGCGTCGAACGGGGCGTCCTCATCCTCAGCGACGAGATCTACGAACACCTCCTCTACGACGGAGCCGTCCATCGCTCGGTCGCCAGCTTCAGCCCGGAACACCAGGCGCACACCATCATCGCCCACGGCTTTGCCAAGGCCTGGAGCATGACGGGTTGGCGACTCGGCTTCCTCGCCGCCCCCGAGCCCATCGCGAAGGCCATCGACGCCCTCCAGAGTCACAGCACCAGCAACCCCACCAGCTTCGCCCAGAAAGGCGCCGTCGCCGCCCTTACCGGCCCCCAGGATCATCTCCCCGCCTGGCTCGCCGAATACGCCCGCCGCCGCGCCACCGCCTGGCAGCGCCTCAACACCATGCCCGGCGTTTCCTGTGTCAACAGCAAGGGCGCCTTCTACCTCTTCCCCAACATCCGCAATACCGGCCTGGGCAGCGCCGAGTTCTGCTCCCGCCTCCTCGAGACCGAAAAGGTCGCCGCCGTCCCAGGCATCGCCTTCGGCGCCGACGACTACATCCGAATCAGTTACGCCACCAGCCTCGCCCAGATCGAGAAGGGCCTCGACCGAATCGACCGCTTCGTCCGCTCCCTCCCCAGGTAGCCCGTCCTCCCCACCCCCCGTCCCGTCCCGCCCCGCCAAATGCACCGAAACTTCGTGCATATGCACGAAGTTTCGGGCCGTTCTGCCCCCCCTTCCCTCCCGTCCCGGACTGGAACTTTCGGGGAATACCCCGCCGGCGTGCCGGATGTCATCCTGGCCCCCGCATTCCATGAGCCGGCCCCCTCTTTCGTCACCCAAGCCGATGGCGGCCTGGACATCGCCCATCCTCCTGACTCCCGTCCTCCTCCTTCTCGCCCTGGCGCCACGCACCGCGGCGGAAGACCTCCTCATCGGCGTCTGGTCCCAGGACGACGGATTCCAGACGGTGGAGATCGCCTTCCGGTCCGACGGCAGGTACCGCCTCGACACCCGCGCCAACGATCCCGCCATGGGCTTCCACTTCACCGAACACGGCCGCTACGCCGCTGCGGGTCAGGCCCTCGACCTCTCGCCCCACGATTACTTCGGCGAACCGCAACCCCGATCCTACCTCTTCCGATTCCAGAACGATCTTCTGCTCCTGGAACGTCCGGAGTTCTCCCTCACCGAGACCTACCGGTTCGAACCGGGTTCACGCGACCGCATCCTCGCCGGGGAACAGACCCTCCGCGATCCCGTCGGGACCTGGCGCCGCAACAACGTCTCGAACGGCACCGATACCTACACCTTCCGTCCCGACGGGGTCTTCCGCCTGATCCGGACCCACGGGGACGGACCGTTCCCGCCGGAGATCGTCCGGGGTCGGTACTCCCTCGACGACCACCGCATGACCCTTCGCCCGTACGGCGGGGTGGCCGCCGAACTCGAACTCGACTACTTCGGCAACACGCTGATCCTGATCCGCCGGGAACCCCACTCGGGCGAGGCCACCGGATACGAATTGGTCCCCGGCTCTCGCGCCGCCGTGCAGGCCCTGACGGCGGATGCCGCCGCCTTTCTCGCCCGCGAGGACTGGTTCGTCGGGGTCTGGGAAATCCGGGAATCGTTCCTCACCGTGGACCTGACGCTTCGCCCGGACGGTCACTACACCGCCGTCAACAGCACCGAGTTTCTTCAGGGCACCGTCCGCGGCCGCTTCGCACTCGAACCGGGCCGGATCCTTCTCACCCCGTTTCCGGGTCAGGATCCCTACGCCCGCAGCAACGGGGACTTCGGCAAGGTCGGGCAGGCCCGTGATCTCGACTACTACGACGGCGAACTTCACTTCATCAACCCCGAGGCGCTCTCCCAACCGGTCGTGGTCGCACGCCTTCGCGCCGACAGCACAGTCCCGGTGGTCACCAGGGCCCTCGCCGCCCAGGCCGAACGCGCACGGGAAGGCTGGCAGATCGGTCGCTGGGAGGTTCAGGACCCCGTCGGATGGATGCAGTTCACCCTCCGGCCCGACGGACGTTACCTCGCGATGTCCGGCACCGACGGGGTGCCGTGGCGGGTCGAACGTGGACGGTATGCCCTCGGCACGAATCGGATCACCCTCGCCCCCTACCCCGGCCACGGACCGGCCCGCGGCTTCGATCTGGATCTCTACGACGGCGACCTGTTCCTCGCCGGCGATCCCTTCCGCCTGGTCATGGCCCGCAAGGAGTCCGGCTCCGAATCCGAGGTCATGGCCCGGACCCTCGATCCCGTCGCCATGAAAGGCGAACTCGGCACCCTCCTCGGACGCTGGTCGTCCCCGCTTCCAGGCCACTCGACCGAACTGGTCTTCCGGGATGACGGCCAGTTCCGCCTCGACCGCTGCGCACAAGGCGCGGCCTCCCGCGACTACGGTCTCTACTCCGTGGACATGACGTCGCGCACGTTGGTCTTCGACTCGCGCTTCTCGCCCGTCCGGACGCTCGGACTCGATTTCTACGACGACACCCTGACGATCTTCGGCCCCGGCACCGCTCCAGGCACCTACCGGGTCCAGCTTGGCGAAGCCCTCTCCGCCATCGCCGCATCCTTCGCCGCCGATGCCGTCCGCGCCCAGACCAACGCCCAATGGATCGCCCGGATCCCCGTCGCACCCCGCGACCCGGCGGCCGTGCAACGTCCCGCCGGCGACATCCCCGCCGATCCTCGACCCGACCGCATCTTCCCCGAACCCACGGTCTTCACCCAATACCGCCTCTACCGCCGGCTGATCCCGGGAACGGTCGTGTTCAATGTCCAGGGAGGCCTCCTCAGCGTCCCTGTGGTGAACTCGCGCGAATGGCACTTCTTCCCCACCGGGCGCGTCCTGGTCCGCTTCCGAAACCACTTCGCCGGCGGGGTCTATCCCAACACCATCGTCGATCTCAGCGATGCCTGGGGCGCCTACCGCGTGGACCCCGGAACCTCCCGGTCCGACATCCTTCATCGATACGCCGACAACGTCCTCCCCATCGCCATGGACTCCGGCGAGGAGGTCGAAATGACCCTCGAGGACGGACGCCGCCACCTGTTCTGGGGAAAGGAGTATCAGATCCTGTCCGAATGGGCTTCCGAACAGCAGCCGGTCCCCTGCGAACTTCCCGACCTGACCGAACCCCGCCTGATGAACACCGGACTCGATCTCGCCACCTCCATCCCTCCCGACCCGGTCGGCGATGGCGCGCTCGTCCTCATGTCCCTTCAGGTCGCTCCGGATGGCGCCTTGACGCTGCACGCCACCACCGACCTGCCGGGCACGGTCGCCGTGGACACCGCCACCCGCCTCTCGCCTCCCATGGCCTGGGAACCGCTGCACACCCATCAGGTGCCTGCCGGATCCTTCACGCTCCCGGTCGGCCGGCGCACGGACGCCATCCGCTTCTTCCGCCTCCGCCGGCTCTGACCCGCCGATGCTCCCCGAGTAAGGGGTGAGAAGGCCGCGAATCGGAGGGACCAGCTCCGCGAGTCCTCAACCCAACGCCCCACTCCCCTGCCGGCCTCGTGGAACTCGGCCCTCCGAAGCGGCGATGCACCGGCTCGCCCGCGGCACCCTCAAGATCCGCTTCCCGTCCCGCCGACTTCCGGCAAGACTCCTCCCCTTCAATGTCCAACGCGGTCCAGATGGTGATGTTCGCGGGGGAACCGTGGTGGCCCCGACTCCAGCCTCTCCTCCACCCGCTCGGCGCCGCCGAGTCGATTCAGCAGGTGCTGGTCTTCGCGCCGGACGATTCGCCCCGGGCCCGCCAGGAGGTGTCGCGCCTGTGCCGGTTTCTCTCCGCCCAGTTCCCCGGCCTGCGCGTCATGGCCGCCCCCTCCAACCCCGGCCCCGAAGGCTTTCGCGCCGACCTCGAATCCAACCCACTGGATCCCGGTCCCTCCGATCCCGAACCGTCCGCGCCATCCCGCGTGCTCAACCTGACCGGCGCCCCCGCCTGGGCCACCTGGGCCGCAGCCCCCTGGCTCGACACGCCGAACGCCAGAATCATCGAACGGGACGCCCGCGGCGCCTGGATCGCCTGGCACCGCTCGCCCGAGGGCGCCCTCAACGCCACTCCCCTGCCCGAGTTCCCCAAGACCCTCACCGACACCCTTGCCGTCGAACACCTGGTCCGCGCCCTCGATGACGATGCCGCCGCCAGCCATGCCGTCTGGACCCCCGCCCAACCCCTCCCGCTGATTCCCCTCACCGCCGCCGCCATCGAGAAACGCTGGGATTGGTCCGCCGCCTTCAACGCCGCCGGGCTCGAACCCGGTCGCGACAACGCCGGAACCCTCCTGGGCCGTTTCCTCGGCGCCCTCCTCGTGCATCTCGGGCTTCCCAATGTCCAGCGGGTCACCCGGCCGCGTCGGACCGCCGCACCCGACGACGGCCGCGAGGCGCACCTCTGGGTCCATCACGCAGGCCGGCTCGTCGCGATCGAAGCCCGTGCACCCCTCCCGACGGACGACGCCTCCGAAGACGCCGACAACGCCTTCGCCGCCGCCTTGCTCCGGATCGCAGGCCTCCGCCCGGCCCTCTCTCCAATCCCGGTCGATTGGGTCCTGGTTCGTCCCGACCGGCGCCTGTCCCCCATCCATCGGGAACTGGCCGGCAGCCTCGGCATCCGCGTCCTCGACGAATCCGACGCCCCCGAACTTCCCGGCCGCCTCGCCGAACTCTTCGATCTCCGCCTCACCCCGGACGCCATCGAAGTCGAGCGCCTGCTGCGGGCCAGTCTCGCCGAGGGACGGAATCTCCGCGTCTTCGGTGCCGAGTCCTCGGCCGTCTCCACCCAGCTCGCCGCCCATTCCGATCCCACCGTGGTCCGGCTGGAACCCTGGCTGGACCGGTTCCGCATGGAACGTCGTCAGAACTGGCTCATCTGGAGCCTCGGCGACCGGGCCTGGCTGCGCGTGCCCCACGAAGGCAAATCCCCCTCTCCCGACGACTGGCGCCTTCTCCTCGCGGCCCTGACGGGTCTCCCGATGGAACGGCTCCTCCTGCATCCCGACCTGGCAGGTCCCCGGGCCATGGTCTTCGAATTCCCCAACGCCCCCGAAGCCCGGCAACGGGTCCAGGACTGGCTCCGCCCGTTCCTCAACACTCCCCTGACCTTCGCTGCGGCCCGCGATCGCCTGGCCGTCGAGTCACGCATTCGCGAAGAGTTCACGCCCCCCGCCCAGCGCACCGCACCCCGCGCCCCTGCCTCCCCGGCCCCGCCCGCCGCCCAGCCTTCACGGTCGCCCACCCCGCCCCGTCCGGCCGCTGCCCCAGGCCGCCGTCGTGCCCCCACCGTCAATCCCCTCGCCGATCTCGATCAAGCCCTCGACGCCGCCTTCGGGGATCCTCCAGCGAAGGAGGGTTGATCCGATCCCTCTCCCCGCTTGCTGGTCCGCGCCAGTCCTTGGCCATGCAGCACCCCGTCCTCCCCGGTCCCGGACCTCATCTCTGTGCATCCCGGAGTTGTGGGGAGAGTGCGAACTTCGCGAAGCGTCGCCTCGGAGGGCCGAGTTCCACGAGGCCGCAAGGGTGTGGAGCGTTCGGTTGAGGACTCGCGGAGCTCGTCCCTCCGATTGGCTCCCTCCTCACCCGCAACTCCGGGATGCACCGACCTCATCTCAGCCGGCCAGAACCTCCTCGATCGCCTTGAGCAGTTGATCGCTCGGAAACGGCTTCGACAGGGTGCGTTGCGCCCCCAGGCTCTGGGCCATCCGCAGGTAATCCCCAGGACCAACACGTCCCCCCCCGGAAATCGCGATCACCCGCACCTCCGGCTGCAGCCGTCGCAATTCAAGGATGGTCTCGATCCCTTCCCGCTCGGGCATGATCAGGTCGGTGATCACCAGGTCGGACGGTGCCTCACGGTACGAGGCCACCGCTTCCCGCCCGTTGGTGGCCTGGCGCACTTCATACCCCGCCCGCGCCAGCACGCGCCCCAGCGTCTCCCTGAAATCGTTGTCGTCGTCCACCAGCAAGATCGTCTTCATGCGCCTTCCTCAGCCTTCCTCAACCTTCCGATCGCCGCGCCGTTTCCGCCGCCGGCAGGTCCAGGCGAAACGTCGTCCCCTGCCCGGGCTTGGAGACTACCGACAAATGCCCCCCGTGGTTTCGCACAATCCCATGGGCCACCGCCAGCCCAAGTCCCGAACCTTCACCCGGCCCGCGCGTCGTGAAAAACGGATCGAACACCCTCCCCACCGTCTCCTCATCCATCCCTTGCCCGTCATCCGTCACGGAAATCCGCGCAAACCGTCCGCCAGGTATTCCGCCCGCCCCAACCGTTGCCTCCCACACCCCGGCCCGCATCTCCACCCGCCCCTCGCCACCCGCCAGCGCCTGACAGGCATTGGTGCCGATGTTCACCAGCACCTGCTCCAATTGGTCGGCATCCCCAAGCACGGCCGGACACTCCGGATCGCACCCCACAACCAGCCGGACACCCGCGGGCATGCCCGCCCGCAAGGACGCCTCCACCCGCTCCAGCAACGGCCCCACCCGTACACGCTGCCGCTCGGGCTGCTGAAGCCGGCTGAACAAAATCAACTGCTGCACCAGGCTTCGCGCGCGATCAGTCGCCCGGCGAATGGCCACCAGGCTCTCCTTCGCCGGATCCTCCTGCCCCATGTCCGCCAACGCCATCTCCGCATTCCCCAGGATCGTCCCAAGGATGTTATTGAAGTCGTGCGCCACCCCCCCCGCCAGCGTCCCCACCGCTTCCAGCTTGTGGCTCCGACGCAACCGCTCCTCAAGCTCGTTCCGTTCCGCCTGGGCACGCTTCCGCTCCGTGATGTCCCGGATCACCGCAATCGCCTGCCCCCCGCCATCCCCCCGCAGCCGCGCCTCGAAGGCCTTCGACCCGGAGGGCACCTCCAGCGCGTACTCCAACACCACCGTCTCCGACCCGCCCAGCGCCGTCTCCAATCCCTTCCGCAGCGCATCGTGGATCGCCTCCGGTAGCACCTCCGTCAGTCGCCGTCCCACAAATGACTCCGGCTGCTCATAGAGATCCTCCATCGCCCCGCCCCACCACTCCGTCACCGTCGTGTCCGCCGCGATCCGGAAATAGTGATCCGGCAATCGCGCCAGCAAATCCGACAGGGCCGCAAACCGTCCCCGGATCGCCGCCCGCTCCCGCCGGCATCGGATCATCGCAAGGCCGCACGCCGCCGCCGCCAGGGCCAGCAATCCCCAGCCCAGAACCGTGCCGGAATCGCCCGGCGGAACCGCCTGTCCGAGCAGATGCGAAAGCCCGTGATCCTCCCCCCGCCACCCGTCCCCCCAGGTGCATCCCATGATCGCACTCAGGCCGGCCAGCACCGAAACCCATCCCAATCCGTCCACCCATCCCACCCAACGCCGCGCCTTCCCCGGAACCCGGCCACCCGATTCGCCGCCCGGCGTCACCCCCGCCCCTTTCAGCCCTGCTCCCACCTCAACGCCTGCGCCCCCCGCCGTACAGGGCGTTCGATCGGATTGCAGGCGAGTCATAGTTCGATCACACCCCTCCCGTGCTCCCGCGAGCGATCCTATCGGCGGTTGCGTTCGAAACCGCCCCACAACGGTTCCTCCTGCCATCGCTCCAACCGTCTCAGGGACGATCCGAAGCCATCCGCCACCGACCGCTCGCGGGAACGAGGGTCCGCATGACCAGTAGTCTGTACGGTCGGATCGTTGCGGAACTTGAGACGGCCCCGCCTCCCGCCCTACCGTCTCCAGCGTGGCCATGACACCCTCCCGCTCCCTGTCGGCGTGCCTCCTGGCAGGCGCCCTGACGTTCGCCGTCAACGCCCCGGCTCATGCCAGCGTCGGCGTCCTCTTCTACAACCACTTCCCCACCCTCGATTCCCCGGCCACAGTCCGCCGCGTCAATGCCGACGGCTCGGGCAATCTACCCGTCCCCCTGCCCCTCCCCTCCCCGGCCTTCCCCACCGTCTCCCGCGACGGCCGCTTCCTCCTGGTCACCTCCTCCGACCCTCTCCGCCCGTTCAAGATCAGTCGCGATGTCTTCCTCATCGACCTGTTCACCCTCGACACCCTCCGGGCCGTCCAGTTCGTGGACACCTTCCGCACCACCGGCGGCATCATGCTGACCAACGACATCGGAAACGTCATCGGCGACCGCAACGTGACCGCCTACACCATCCATTTCCCCAATCACAAGGCGTTCTCCCCCGATAACAGCCGCCTCGCCATCATGGACCTGCCCCGCTCCGGCGGCAGCACCCTCGACATCCCGCGCGGCGACGGCGTCAGCCAGCAAACCCTCGGAGGCGGACGCATGCCGGTGCTCGAAACCTACCGCCTCGGCGATCCCATCCCCTTCGGACAACTCCTCCAGGCCGGCGGCGAACGGACCGGCAACAACCAGGGCGGCGACGGCGTGGACTGGCACCCGTTCCGCGAAGAGGTCCTCGGTGTCTTCCGGTCCGACATCCCCGCCACCAGCAACACCGGCATCCAAACGTCCGAGGGCACCGTCATCGGGGTCTTCAGCTCCGCCGGCCTCCTCCAACCCCTGCTCCGCCTCCTCACCACCCCCACCGCCCGCTGGTTCGGCCACGTGGACCTCTTCAGCAATTACCTGATCTCCGAGGCGGAACACGACTACGCCCCCGCCATCTCCCCCGACGGCACCCGCGTCGCCTACCTCCGCCATACCCAGCGGTACGACACCCGCGTCGGCCTCGCCCCCTTGCCCGCCCTCTGCGAACTTCGCGTCATCGGCTACGACGGCAGTGGCGACCGGCTGCTGCTCCGCTTCTCCGAAGGCTGGTGGTCCGGCAAACTCGCCTGGTCCCCCGACGGCACCCAGATCGCCTTCGACATCGCCCCGCAGTGGATCCTCGATGGCTGGCCGTCCCTCCTCGGCGATGTCACCCGCTCGGAAATCCACGTCATCCAGGCCGACGGCTCCAACCCCCGCCGCCTGGTCGCCGCACCGGCCACCTACCCGACCTGGTCGCCCCTCGGGTTCTCCCCGCCTCCCCCACCCCCCACCGATCCCGTCCGGATGTCGGTCCAACGATCCTCCGAAGGTGAAATCCGACTGACTGTGGCGGGAGGCGGCCCGGGCGAATCCCTGCGGATCGAGAGTTCCGAAAACCTCCTCGACTGGACCCCGCTGGCCACCGTGGTCCAGGCCGGCCCCAGCCCGCCCCTCTACACCGACGAACGCCCGGCGCCGCCCGGTCGCGCCCGCTTCTATCGGGTGTCCACAGACCGCTGAACGCCGGATGGCACGTCAGCGGCGCTCCGCCCGGCGGCGGCGCCAGATGTCGAAATGATCGAGCAGCACACCGAGGCGTTCCCCCATCCGCACGAACTCCCGGTGATCGTCCTCGAAGCCGTCCTCGAAATGGTCCGGGATGGCGTCGCCGTTCTTCACGAAATACGCCAGCGCCCGGCTCAACCACGGAGCCAGTTCCGGCCACTCGGGAGGCGGATGGTAATCCCCCGCATCCACCGCCTCGAACAACTCCAGCGCCTGGGTGACCCGCCCATGCAGGTCGGCATCCAGAGGCCTCGCGGGATTCAGCGTCGCGAGCTTCTTCTCCACCTGCGGACGCAGCCACCGGTTGCGGTGCGTCGGCAGCAGCAGGTCCATGTCCCTCAGACACACCACCCGCTCCTCCAGCCACGCGAAGAGAAATCCGAACAGCTTCGGGGTCTTCCGGCGGGGCCGGCTGGGTTTGGCGCGTCGGCTCATGGGAACTGACCGCAACGCTGCCCCCGCCGCCTCCCACCCCGCAAGCCCGATCCCGCCCCCCTCACGGGTAGTCATACGTCGCGGCAATCCCCAACGGGATCCCCAGCGCCCAGTACGCCAGCAGGAACAGCGTCCAGCCCACCAGGAACGCCACCGAATAGGGCAGCATCAAGGACGTGATCGTCCCGATCCCGGCCGACTTCACCCAACGCTGGGCGAAGGCCACCACCAGCGGGAAATACGGCATCAGCGGCGTGATGATGTTGGTCGCCGAATCCCCGACCCGGTACGCCGCCTGGGTGAGTTCCGGCGACAACCCCACCTGCATCAGGATGGGCACGAAGATCGGCGCCAGCAGCGCCCATTTTCCCGAGGCCGACCCCACCAGCAAATTCACCCCGGCACTCAACACAACGATCCCCACAATGGTCACCATGCCGGGCAACCCCAGCATCTTCAGAAAATCCGCCCCCTTCACCGCCAGCAGCGCCCCCAGGTTCGACTGCCCGAAGGCGGACGTGAACTGGGCGCAGAAGAAGATCATCACCAGGTAGTAACCCATCGTGGACATCGACTTGCTCATCCCGTCGATGATCTCCCGGTGGTTCTTCACCGTCCGCGCCACGTACCCGTAAACCACCCCGGGTATCAGGAACAACAGGAAGATCAGCGGCACGATCGACTGCATCAGCGGCGCCGTAAACGCCGTGATCTGCCCGTCCGGCGAACGCAACGGCGAATCCCCGGGCGCCACCGCCAGGGTCAGCAGCGCCAATCCCACCCCCATCACCCCGACCCCCGCCCACAAGCCCCGCCACTCGAGCGCGGTCAACTCATCCAACCGCGCCGTCGCCGGCGCCTCGCCATCCACGATCGTCCCCCGCAGTCGCGGCTCGATCACCCGGTCGGTCAGATACCACCCCAGCCCGATGATCAACACCGAGGAGAGGCTGGTGAACAGCCAGTTGCAGAGCGGGTTCACCTGCCGGTCCGGATCCAGGATCTGCGCCGCCTGCTGCGTGAACCCCTGGAGCAGCGGGTCGATCCCGGACGGAATGAAATTCGCACTGAACCCTCCCGACACCCCGGCAAAGGCGCAGGCAATCCCCGCCAGCGGATGACGTCCCGCCGCGTGGAAAATCACCGCCCCCAACGGAATCACCAGCACGTACCCCGCGTCCGCCGCCGTGTGGCTCACAATCGCCACCAGCAGCAGCATGGGCGACAGGAGTTGCTTCGGCGTGATCCGCAGCAGGGCCTTCAATCCTGCGTTGATGAACCCCGTCCGCTCCGCCACCCCCACCCCCAGCAGCGCCACCAGCACCACCCCCAACGGCGCAAACCCCGTGAAGGTCCTCACCATGTTCGCCAGAAACCCGGCCAGACTCCCGCCAGTCAACTGGTTCTGCACCGTCAACTCGCGCAGCCCGTCCGCCGACGGCACCAAAAACGCATACCCCGACAGCATCGCCGACACGGCCCACACCGCGAACAGCAGCAGGAGAAACAGCACCGCCGGGTCCGGCAACCGGTTGCCCGCCACCTCGATCCACGCCAGAAACCGGCGCACCCATCCCTCCGCAGCCTCGCCCGTCCGGGCCTTGTCCTGGGTCATCTCGGGCCGACACGCTACCGAAACCGCCCCTTCCCCCGCAAGACACCCCGCCCCCTATTCCGCCACGTACACGTTCTTCAGCTCCGTGTACCCCTCCAGCGCAGCCATCCCCAGGTCACGCCCGATCCCGCTCTGCTTGAACCCGCCAAAGGGCGCCTCGACATGCACGCTGCTGTGCGAATTCACGCTCAACACCCCGCTCTGCACCGCCCGCACCACACGCAGGGCGCGGTCCAATCGTTGCGTCCAGACCGAGCCGCTCAATCCGTACGGTGTCCGGTTGACCTCCGACAACATCGCCGCCTCGTCGTCGAACGGCACCACCGCCACCACCGGTCCGAAGATTTCCTCCCGCCAGCACCGGTCCTCGCCCTGAACCCCCAGCAGCACCGTCGGTTCCAGGAAGTACCCCTTCCCCGACGGCCGCGCCCCGCCGGTGGCAATCCGGCTGCCCCGTTGGCGTGCATCCTCCACGTATTCCTCCACGATCGCCCGTTGACCCGCGCTGACCAGCGGTCCCAACTGCGTGCCGTCATTCGCCGGATCCCCAACCACCAGCCCCCGCGTCGCCGCCACGAACCGTTCCACAAACGGTTCGAAGACGGCCCGCTCCACGAACACCCGGCTCCGCGCGCAGCAGTCCTGCCCGGTGTTCGCAAAAACGCTCATCGGCGAGGTCTCCGCCGCCCGTTCCCAATCGGCGTCGGCAAAGACGATGTTGGGGGACTTCCCCCCCAGCTCGAGCGAGACGCGTTTCAGACCGCGCGAGGCCAGTTCCATGATGCGCCGCCCCACCCCGGTGGACCCGGTGAAGGAAACCTTCCGGATGTCCGGATGCGTGACCAGTGCCTCGCCCACGGCCGAACCGTCGCCGGGAACCACCTGCAACACCCCGGCCGGCACCCCCGCCGCATGCACCAACTCCCCCAGCTTCAGCGCCGTCAGCGGCGACAACGAGGCGGGTTTGAGAACCACCGCATTGCCCGCCGCCAGGGCCGGTGCCGCCTTCCAGCAGGCGATCGGAAACGGAAAGTTCCACGGCACGATCGCCGCCACCACCCCCATCGCCTCGCGCAACGTGAAATCGAAGCCCCCGCGCGCGACAGGGATCGTCTGCCCGCAGAACTTGCCGATCGCACCGGCGTAGTACTCGAACACCCGCGCCCCCAACGCCACCTCGTCCCGCGCATCGCCAATCGGTTTGCCAATCTGCGCGGTCTCCAATTGCGCCAACGCCTCCCCATGCTCCCGCAACACCGCCACCACCCGGAACAGCACTTCCGCCCGCCGCCCCGGCGCCCATCCCCGCCAATCCCGTTCCCACGCCCGTTGCGCTGACGTCACCGCCACCTCCACCTCGCCAACCCCACCCGCCTCCACCTCCACAAACACCTCCTCCGTGGCCGGATTCACCAGGGTCAACCGACGGCCGGACGCCGACGGCCGGTACTCCCCGTCGACAAATAACTGCGTGGGCAAGGTCATCGCCCCCCAAGTCAATCAAAGCCCCAGCCCCCTGACAAACCGCCCGATCAACGAGCAAGACGGCCAAGAGTCGTTCACCGTGTCAATAATAAGCCAGACTGACTTTTGTTGACTGCCAACGATAGTAGGTCAGACTCACTCTTGTTGACTTCTTAATAATGAGTCATCAGTTTATTTGTTGACTCCATGCTATGAGCCGGTGCCAGGAGAAAATCCTATTGGGCCCATGGGAATGGGCAGGACCTGATCGCAGACCAGTCCAACAACAACTCAACAACTTATTGCCGGGCTTACTTTAGAAAATTCTGTCAATAATAATGGTCTGTCTCACTATTTAATGCCCCCCCCCTCGCCCCTACCTCTCCTACCTCCTACCTCTCCCGGACCGGTTGTCCCCGCGATGGCGCGATGGTATCTCCCCCCCCCCAACCCTCCCGCGCTTCGCCAAACCTTCCCGCTGCGGCAGCCTGCAGGACCCCAGCACGCCAGCAGTCCTCAACCCTCAGAGTTCTACTTTCCACTTGGACCGCCGGGGGCAGCAGCGATAGTCCGCTCTCGTGCGCCCGGCCCTACCCACTGCCGCCTTGCTCCTCCTGACCTCGCTGGTCGCCACGGCGGCTGAACCGCTCCTCGAACCTCCGGGCTTCCGGCCCCGTCCGCTCTCCCTCCACGCACTCGTCGGTGCCCGGATGGTCACGGAACCGGGAATCGTGCTGACCAATCACACCCTGATCCTTCGCGACGGCATCATTCAGGCCATCGAACCGGGTGATGTCCGTCCTGCCGGTGCCCGAATATGGGACCTCGAGGGGAACACGATCTACCCGGCCTTCATCGAACCCTACCTCGTCCCCGGCGCCCGCCGTTCTCCGCCTCCCCGGGAGGAATTCGATGCCGATGCCGGTTGGGACGCCCGGTCCAGCGATGGCGCCGGCGGACCCCGCTTCTTCGGGGTGGCAGGCCAGGAAAGGGATCCGGGCCATCCCGGACCGGGCGCCACCTCGCCCCACATCACACCGGAACACCGCATGGCCACCACGACGGGTCCGGAGTCGCGCACCACGGAATCCCTCCGGGAACTCGGATTCGCCGCCGCCCAACTCGTCCCCGCCGAAGGCATCCTCCGGGGCCAGGCCGCCCTGTTCATGCTCGGCGATTCCAGTCCGAACCTGTCCCTAGTCCGCGCCGATACCGCCCAATGCATCGCCCTCAGCGTACCCTCGTCACCGGGCGGCGGGCGCGACCGTTACCCTGGATCGCTGATGGGCGTGCTGTCCCTGTGGCGCCAGACCTTCCTCGATGCCGCGCACCGGGCCGCCGACATCGAACACTACGCCCACCACCCCGGTCAGCGCCCCCGCCCGGCCTTCAACACCGCCCTCGATGCCCTTCAGGCCGTCGCCGCCGGTCAACCCGTCCTCATCGAGGCCAACAGCGTCCTCATGACCCACCGTGCCGCCCGCCTCGCCGATGAACTCGGCCTCCACCATCGCGCCTTCGTCGCCACCGGCGAGGAATGGCGCCGCCCCGACCTGGCCCGCACCGCCGGCGGCCCCTTCATCGTCCCCCTCACCTTTCCCGCCCTGCCCCGATTCCCCTCCGACTCCGAATGGGAGGACGTGTCCCTCGACCAGCTTCGCGCCTGGGACTGGGCCCCGGAAAACCCCGCCCTCCTGCGCCGCGAAGGACTCGACCTCGCCGTCACCACCCATGGCCTCTCCGACCTCAAATCCTTCCGCCGCCAACTGCGCGCCGCGCTCGACCGCGGCTGGAATCAGGACGATGCCCTCGCCGCCCTGACCGTCGTTCCCGCCCGCCTCGCCGGAGTCTCGGACCGGCTCGGAACCCTGGCCCCCGGACGCATCGCCAATCTCACCATCGTCACCGGCAGTTACTTCGATCCTGAGAAACCCATCCATTCTGTCTGGATCGACGGCGTCCCCCATCTCCCCCCGCCGGCCCTCCCGAAATCCCCCGCCACCGCCCGATCCACCGACCCTGACAAACCGTCTCCCGACAAAGCCAAGCCCGATGATCCGAAGCCCGACACCGCTGCCAAGGACGCCCCCCCCGCGGACAGCCCCAAGGATGAAGAGTCCAGGCGCCAGCCTCGTGTCGCCCGATCCCCCCTCGACGGACGCGGCCCGATCACCAGCCCCCGCGAACTTCTGATCCGCGGCGCCACCATCTGGACCAGCGGCCCCGCCGGCATCCTCACCAACGCCCATCTCCTCGTCCGCGACGGCCGCATCGCCGCCGTCGGACACCGGCCCATCACCCCGTCCGTCGGGGTCGTCGAGATCGACGCCTCCGGCCTGCACCTCACCCCCGGCCTCATCGACTGCCACAGCCACTCGATGATCCTCGGCAGCGTCAACGAGGGCACCCTCCCCAGCACCGCCATGGTCCGCATCGGCGACGTCGTGAATTCCGAGTCCGCCCAGATCCGCTACCAACTGGCCGGCGGTCTGACCATCGCCAACCTCCTCCACGGCTCCGCCAATCCCATCGGCGGCCAGAACCGCGTCATCAAACTCCGCGACGGCGCCGCCCCGGACGACCTGGCCTTCCGCAACGCCCCCGAGGGGATCAAGTTCGCCCTCGGCGAAAACGTGAAACAGTCGAACTGGGGCGAACGCCACACCACCCGCTTCCCCCAGACCCGCATGGGCGTCCAGACCTTCTACGCCAACCGCTTCACCGCCGCCCAACACTACCGCGCCCAACTCCGCGCCGCCGCCGCTCCCGAACCCGGCGCCCCCCCGCCTCCCCCGGTCCGCCGCGACCTCGAACTCGAAGCCCTCGCCGAAATCCTCGACGGCACCCGCCTCATCCACTGTCACAGCTACCGCCAGGACGAAATCGTCGCCTTCCTCCGCACCATGGAATCGTTCGGGATCCGCGTGGCCACCCTCCAGCACATCCTCGAGGGCTACAAGGTCGCCGACGAAATCGCCCGCCACGGCGCGGGCGCCAGCGCCTTCTCCGACTGGTGGGCCTTCAAGGTCGAGGTCATCGACGCCATCCCTTACGCCGGGTCCATCATGCGGGAACGCGGCGTCAACGTGAGCTTCAACTCCGACTCCAACGACCAGGCCCGCCGCCTCAACCTCGAAGCCGCCAAGGCCGTCAAGTACGGCCGCACACCCCCCGCCGATGCCCTCCGCTTCGTCACCCTCCACCCCGCCCAGCAGCTCGGCATCGACCGCTGGGTCGGTTCCCTCGAAGTCGGCAAGGACGCCGACTTCGTCCTCTGGTCCGGTCATCCGCTCGACTCCGCCAGCGTCTGCCTCGAAACCTGGATCGACGGCCGGAAATACTTCGACCGCGCCCAGGAAGCCGCCCGCGTCCGCGCCCTCGCCGACGAACGCGACGCCCTCCTCGCCAAGGCCCGCTCCCAATCCTCACCCGCCTCCCGCACCGGCACCTCCGCCAGCGATGCCGCCCGCGCCCTCTTCTTCCGCCGCGCCCTCGAACAGGCCACGCACCTCGGCGTCCGCGACTGCCAGGACTGCCTCCTCCCGAACCACCCCTGACCCGACCGACCCCCGGCGCCGCCCTCATGCCTCTCCACCTCCGCCCCTTCCACGCCGTGAAATCCCCCCTCACCCTCCTCCACCTCGCCTGCGCGGCCCTCGCGGCCCTCGCGGCCTCCGCACCGGCCGCCGCCGAAACGGTCGTCCTGCGCGGCGGCATCCTGCACACGGTCTCCGGTCCCACCCTGACCAATGCCCCGCTCGTCCTCCGCCACGGCCTCATCGCCGCCGTGGGCACGGAACCCGCCCAGGCCCCCGATCGCGTGGTCGAACTCAACGGCGCCCATGTCTTCCCCGGCCTGATCGCGCCCCTCACCCTCCTCGGTCTCGTCGAAATCGACGCCGTCCGCGCCACCCGCGACTCCAACGAGGTCGGTGAGTTCACCCCCGACGTGTACGCCTGGCTCGCCGTCAATCCCGACTCCGAACTGATCCCGGTCGCCCGCGCCAACGGCTACACCCATGCCCAGGCCACCCCGTCGGGCGGCCTCGTCGCCGGCCATTCGTCCGTCATCGCCCTTCACGGCTGGACCATCGAGGAAACCGCGGTCCGACGGGTCACGGGTCTGCACGTCGCCTGGCCTCCCTTCGCCCTCAACACCACCCCGCGCTCCGAATCCCCCCAGCCTGACCGCTGGCGCTCGATCGAGGATCAGATCCGGGATCGTGAGCGGCGCCTGCGCGACCTCGACGAGTTCTTCAACGAGGCCGAAGCCTATGCCCGCCGCCGCGCCGCCTCGTCCTTCACCACCGAACGTCCCCGCCTTCCCGGTGAACCCAACCCCCGCCCCGAACCTCCCTCGGATGGTTTCCTCCCCGTGCCCGCCTGGGAAGCCATGCTTCCCGTCCTCCGCGGCGAAATCCCCGTCTTCCTCCACGCCAACGAAATCCGCCAGATCCGGTCCGCCCTCGAATGGGCCGCCCGACGCCATTATCGCGTCGTTCTGGCCGGCGGCCGCGATGCGTGGCGTCTCCCCGACGACCTCGCACGGCAGGGCGTCCCGGTCGCCTTCGATCACGTCTTCACCCTGCCCGCCCGCGACACCGACCCCTACGACGTCCACTTCACCGCCCCCGCGGTCCTCGCCCGGGCCGGGGTGAAGTTCGCCTTCTCCGGAGGAGCCGACCGCTTCGGAGCCTCGAACGTCCGCAATATCCCCTACGCCGCCTCCCATGCGGTGGCCTTCGGTCTTCCCCGCGACGAGGCCCTGCGCGCGCTCACCCTGCACCCCGCGCAGATGCTCGGCCTCGGCGACCGCCTGGGCTCCCTCGAAGCCGGCAAGGACGCCACCCTGTTCGTGGCAGACGCCGACATCCTCGACCTCCGCGCCAACGTGCTTCGCATGTGGATCGCCGGGCGGGAGGTCCCGCTCGAAACCCGCCACACCCGGCTCTACGAGCGCTATCGCGCGAGGTAATACTTCGCCACGTACTCCTGCACCATCCGCCAGGTGGTGTACTTCGGGGCCAGCGTGACCATCGCGTTGCGGATCCGCTTGAGCCACTGCCGCGGAAGCCCGTTGCCGTCCCGGTCGTAATAACAGGGGATCACCTCCTCGGTCAGCACCCGGTACAGGTTCTCCGTGTCCCGCCGGTCCTGTTCCACCACGTCCGCCGGATGCGAATCGTCCCCGATGGCGAATCCGTTCTCGCCGTTCCAGCCCTCGCGCCACCATCCGTCAAGAATGCTGAGATTCAGGCACCCGTGCGTCGTGGTCTTCATCCCGCTGGTGCCGCTGGCCTCGAGGGGACGCCGCGGATTGTTCAACCACACGTCGCAGCCGCTGGTCATCTGCCGCGCGATGTGGATGTCGTAGTTCTCGATGAACACCAGCCGCCCCTTGAGTTCGCTGTGCTTGCTCAGGTGGATGATCTTCTGGATGAACGTCTTCCCCGCGTCGTCCCGCGGATGCGCCTTGCCCGCGAAAATGAACTGCACCGGCCGCTGCGAATCGCGCGTCAGCCCCACGATCTGCTCGAAATGATCGAATATCAGCGGCGCCCGCTTGTATGTCGCAAACCGCCGCGCAAACCCGATGGTCAGCGCATCCGTGCTCAGCAGATGGTCGAACTCGATGAAGTCCCGCTGCGAAATCCGCTGCCCCTGGATCAACAGCCGGCGCCGCGCAAACTCCACCAGCTGCCGCCGCAGCTTGTACCGCAACGACCACAATTCCTCGTCCGTCGTGAACGTCGGGTCCGCCATCCGTTCCCAGAACTCCCCGGAGTTCACCAGCCGCTCCCAGAAATCCGCCGTGCGAAGGTGCGGCGCCGCCGGCCCCGAACTCCCGTTGGCCCGCTCCCAGTCGCAGTACTTGTCGTACCAGAACCTCCGCGCCGTCCCCTTCATCCAACCCGGCAGATGCACGCCGTTGGTCACATGCCCGATCGGCACCTCGTCCGTCGAAGCCCCCGGATACAACCCGCGCCACATCTCCCGGCTGACCGCCCCGTGCAGCTCGCTCACGCCGTTCGCCGCGCGCGATCCCTTCAGCGCCAGCACCGTCATGCAAAACGGCTCCGTCGCGTCATCCGCCTTCACCCGCCCCAGCGCCATCAACTGCTCGTGCGTCAACCCAAGCTGCGTCTGGAACTTGTGCGCCATGTAGGACATCAGCTCCGGACTGAACCGGTCGTGCCCGGCCTCGACCGGCGTGTGCGTGGTGAACACGCAGTGCTCGCGCACCCCCGCCAGCGCCTCGTCGAAACCCATCCCCGCCGCCAGCTTCTCCCGCACCAGTTCCAAAATCAGAAACGCCGCGTGCCCCTCGTTCATGTGGAACACCGACGGCTCGATCCCGAGCGTGCGCAGCAACCGCACCCCGCCCACGCCCAGCAGAATCTCCTGCATGATGCGCGTCGAGTTGTCGCCCCCGTACACACGGCTCGCCATGTTCCGGAAATGCTCCTCGTTCCCGTCCACGTGCGGATCGAGCAGATAGACCGGGCACCGCCCCACATTCACCCGCCACGCCCGGAAATGAACGGTGCTCATCCCCAGCCGCACATGGCAGCGCACCGGCTCCCCCTTCCCATCCACCACCGGCTCGAGCGGCAGGTTCTTCGGGTCCAGCCACGCGTAGTACTCGGTCTGCCAGTTGTTCTGGTCGATCGCCTGCTGGAAGTACCCCTCCCGGTAAAACAGGCTGATCCCCACAAACCCCAGCCCAAGATCGCTCGCCGCCTTCGCGTGGTCCCCGGCCAGCACCCCCAAGCCCCCCGCCGCAATCGGCAGGGTCTCGTGAAACCCGAACTCCGCCGAGAAATACGCCACCGGCCGCTCCGCCAGCTCCGGCGCGTGCTCCTTCGCCCAGGTGTTCGGCTCCGCCAGATACGCGTCGAAGTCCGCCAGCACATCCTTCACCCGCTGCCGGAACGCCGGCTCCATCAGGTGGACCTTCAACTCGTAATCCGACACTTCCCACATCACCGCCACCGCGTTGTGATAAAGGTTCTGCCACGAGCGCGGCGACAGTTCCTGGAACAGATCCTGGGCGTCCTGGTTCCAGGTCCACCACAGGTTGCGCGCCAGCCGGTGCAGACCGGCGCGAAGTTCGGCGAGTTCCGACGAAGACGGGGCTTGTGAGATCATGGGCTTCACACGACGCGCCCTCGGGCGCCACGCCGTGCGCGCAAAACCTAGGGACCCCCGTTTTGCCGCCGCAAACGAAATCTCCACATCGTTTCTATCGACGCCGCGACGCTTCCCTGAAGACCCCGCTCATGGCTCGCGCGTCAGCCGGTACCCCATGGCGTGGTCGTCCCCACGCTCCCGCACCACCACCGTGTGCGTTCCCGATTCGCCCGCCACCAGGTCCAGCGACGCCGCAAAGACCCCGGGCTGGGGATTCAGCAGGTTCCCCCGCGGCCCGTACATCCGCACATGCGGCGTGCCGCTGCCCGATACCCACACCACCCCGATCCGAATCGGCTCCCCAACCACCGCCCCAAATTGGAACACGTCCAGATCCCCCAACGGTAACAGGCCCGTCACCGGCACCCCCGCCGCCAGTTCAACCGCCTCGTCGTTCGGTTCCTGTGCCCCCGGCACCCGCAACAGCGTCAGCCGGTACCCCATCGAATGGTTGTCCCCCACTTCCCGCACCACGAAGGTGTACGTGCCCGCCACCGCCACCTCGAATTCCAGAAACGATACCGTCGCCGCCCCATCCGGATTCACCAGCACCCCGTCCGGTCCGTACACCCGCAGATGCGGTGTCCCCGATCCCGACATCCAACCCAGGTTCACAATCAACCGTTCCCCAACTCCAGCCGCATAGGTGAACACGTCCAGGTCCCCCAACGGCAGCACCCCTTCCACCGACCGCCCGCTCACCAACCCCGCCGCCTCGTCGTTCGGTTCCTGTTCCCCCGGCACCCGCAACAGCGTCAGCCGGTACCCCATCGCATGGTTGTCCCCGACTTCCCGCACGACGAAGAAGTACGTGCCCGCCACCGCCGCCTCGAACTCCAGAAACGACACCGTCGCCGCCCCATCCGGATTCACCAGCACCCCGTCCGGTCCGTACACCCTCAGATGCGGTGTCCCTGATCCCGACATCCAACCCAGGTTCACAATCAGCCGTTCCCCAACTCCAGCCGCATAGGTGAACACGTCCAGGTCCCCCAACGGCAGCACCCCTTCCACCGACCGCCCGCTCACCAACCCCGCCGCCTCGTCGTTCGGTTCCTGTTCCCCCGGGACCCGCACCAGGGTCAGCCGGTACCCCATCGCATGGTTGTCCCCGACTTCCCGCACGACGAAGGTGTACGTGCCCGCCACCGCCGCCTCGAACTCCAGAAACGACACCGTCGCCGCCCCATCCGGATTCACCAGCACCCCGTCCGGTCCGTACACCCGCAGATGCGGTGTCCCTGATCCCGACATCCAACCCAGGTTCACAATCAGCCGTTCCCCAACGCCCGCCGCATAGGTGAATACATCCAGGTCCCCCAACGGCAGCACCCCTTCCACCGACCGCCCGCTCACCAACCCCGCCACCTCGTCGTTCGGCTCCTGGTCCCCCGGGACCCGCACCAGGGTCAGCCGGTACCCCATCGCCTGGTTGTCCCCCACGTCCCGCACGACGAAGGAGTACGTGCCCGCCACCGCCACCTCGAATTCCAGAAACGACACCGTCGCCGCTTCATCCGGATTCACCAGCACCCCGTCCGGTCCGTACACCCGCAGATGCGGCGTCCCCGATCCCGACATCCACCCCACGTTCACGATCAGCCGTTCCCCAACGCCCGCCCCATAGGTGAACACGTCCAGGTCCCCCAACGGCAGCACCCCTTCCACCGACCGCCCGCTCACCAACCCCGCCACCTCGTCGTCCGGCTCCTGGTCCCCCGGCACCCGTACCAGCGTCAGCCGGTACCCCAACGCCTGGTTGTCCCCCACGTCCCGCACCAGGACGTAGTACGTGCCCGCCACCGCCGCCTCGAACTCCAGGAACGACACCGTCGCCGCTCCATCCGGATTCACCAGCACCCCGTCCGGTCCGTACACCCGCAGGTGCGGCGTCCCCGATCCCGACATCCAACCGACATTCGCAAGCAACCGTTCCCCGGCCGCCGCGTCGATCTGGTACCGCCCCACCCCGCCCACTCTCAACGTCGCCACCACACTCCGCCCCGACGCCAGCACCGGCACCAGCGGCTTGCCCAGGAACACCGCCTCGCAATTCGAGATCCCGTCCCCGGCGAAATCCTCGTCGCCGTCCAACACCCCGTTGCCGTCGGTGTCCGGGTTGAACGGATCGAGTTCCAGAACCCGTTCGAGATCGTCGGGCAGACAGTCGCCATCGGCGTCAGGGAAAGCCCCGGTGGCAAACGTGGACACCACCGCCTCCGCCAGCGCATTCCCCGTCAGGTCCCGCACGCTCGGCAACACCCGCACCCGGTACCGCCCGGCGGCAAGCATGTCGGGAACCGTCCACACCGCCGCCTGTTCCAGGGCGCGGTAACTCAACGTCAATCCCGCAGGCACCCTGTCGTCCGGAGTGTCGAATGCCTCATCCGGTCCCGCTCCGACCAGTTCCAACGCCCCGGCCAGCGTGTCCGGATCCACCGGCTTGGTGAAGGTCACCCGCACCGCCGACACCGCCCCGACCCGCGCTCCATCTCCCGGCTGCACCGATCGAACCGCCGGCGGCGTCGGGTCGGGCAGAATCCGCACCGAAACCGGCTCGCTCCATGTCGCGTTGCCCCCGGTGTCAATCGCCCGGGCCCGCACCACCACGACGCGCTCCGGATGCCACGCGGGGACCACCAGCCGGTGCTCGAAGGGAAACGAACCGTCCCGGCCGATCTGCACGCCATCCGCATGGAAGGTCACCTCCCGCACCTGCACATCGTCGGTCACCCGCGCCGTCAACCGCGCCGGGCGTCCCTCGATCCACGCCGGCACCCCGTTCGTGATCACGAAGTCGCCTCCCAACCCGATCGTCGGCGGCACCCCCAGGCGGTCGTACGGCAGATAGTTCAAAACCTGCAATCCCCGCGCCCCATCCGCCACATACCCCAGGCCCCGGTAAATTGCCACCGCCCGCGCCGTCCCCGGCGTCTCGAAGGTGGCCAGCGACCGCGTGGTGTCCGTCGCTTCCCGCACGTCGTACATCGAAACCGCCA
This sequence comes from Verrucomicrobiia bacterium, assembly GCA_019634625.1. Lineage (NCBI taxonomy): Bacteria > Pseudomonadati > Verrucomicrobiota > Verrucomicrobiia > Verrucomicrobiia bacterium. The sequence continues at coordinate 158,600 of JAHCBA010000009.1, read as the reverse complement.
GGGTCTGCGTCCCCCCGAAACTCGTGACCGCCAGCAACACCCCGCTCCCGTTCGCCGCCAGCCCGTGCACGGCCGCCTGGGTCACCGGCGGGGTCCCCACCACCCGCGGTGCCATCGGGTCCCGCACATCCACGACCGTAAACCCCGTAAAGTGCCCGACGTATGCCAGCCCATCCCCGACAAACAGCTTGCGCCCCGTCTCCAGCGGCGAGGTCTGACCCGCCACCGCCACCTCCCCCGCCCGCACCGGTGTCCCATCCACCATCCGGTACAGCAACAGCGCCGTCCGCGTGAGGACATGCAGCACATCCCCCTCCAACGCGACCCCATCGACCGCCCCCGGGAACCGCAGCCGCAAACCCGCCTGGCCCGTCTCGAGATCCACACCCACCAAGTCCCCGGAGGACAACCCCACCCACGCCCGCACCGCCTCCAACGCCACCGTCACCGCCGTTCCCCCCAGCGGAACCCGATGCCGCAACCGCGTCCCCAACGGCCCGTTCACATCCACGACGGTCAATCCCGCCGGCCCGTCCGCCACCGCCGCGATGCCCCGCCCCAACGCCACCTCAAGCGCGTTCCCCGGCGTGTCCAGCTCCGCCCAGCGCCGTGGCGCAAACGGATCCGAAACCTCGAATACCGTGATGCCCGCGGTCCCGTTGGCCGTCACCGCCCAGTCGTCCCGCACCGCCACATGCACCGCCACCCCGGTCGCCGGCGCCGACGCAATCACCCCCGTCCGCACCGGCAACCCGTCCAGCGGATCCGTCCCCGCCCGCACTTCCGCCCCGTCCGAAATCCCGTCCCCGTCCGTGTCGGCCAGACCCGGATCCGTCCCGATCACCCACTCCGCCACGTCCGGAAGCCCGTCGCCATCGCTGTCCGCCCGGTCCCCGTACGGCAGCAGCGCCACCGCCGGAAACGTCGTGACGGCTCCGTTCCGCGCACTCACGCCATAGGTCTCGCCGTACAAACCCCGGCGCGGCTCGACCACCGTCAGCCGGTAGTCGAGTTCAGGCCCCAGAATCGCCACAATGTCCTGAACCGCGGTCCCGCGCAGCACCACGTCCCCAACCTCGATGGCGTAATACACCGGCGATGAAACCCGCTGCCCCGCCACCGCCACCAGTTCCCCCAGTCGCAGCGCCACCCCATCCCGCGCCTCCAGCGCCCCGGCCGTCGCGTCGTACAACGCGGCCGTCGATCCCGACAGTCCCGCCGCCACCTCCAACGCCCCCACCAGATCGTCCATCAGCGCCAGGATCACCGCGTCGTCCGGCACCCCAGGCAACCCCGCCAGCGCCCGACCCGTCGCCTGCGCTTCGCCCCCCACCAGCTCCAGCCCGACATCCACCAGGTCCTTCACCAGCCCGACCCCCGCCGTCACTTTCTCCTGCAAATCCTCGGCCCCATGGAAATCCTCCCCCGTCGCCACCGCCGAAGCCGCCCGCATCCCCTGCACCGCCGCCCCGGTCACCACACAGGTCCGCGTCAGCGCGGGACTCGGAGCGCAACCCGCCGGCGGCAGATAGCCCCGGCACACCGAGTCCGCCGTTCCCGCCAGCGCCGTCCCGCAGTTCAGGAACCGGTCCACCACCGTCCCCACCGCCGCCTTCTTCACGCAGTCCAGCAACGCCGCATGCCCATCCACCACCACCTTCGCGCCCACCAGAAAAATACGGAACAGGTTCCGTCCGGTCGCTCCCGGGTGCTCCCGAATCTCCTCGCGGGTCCGGCGCGCCCGCCCCAGCAGATCCGACATCGTCCCCGCCAGCGACATCGCGCAGTCGGCGCCGCTTCGGACCGCCTTCCACGGCAGCCAGCTCGTCGCGCACTCCCCGATCGCCTGCCAGTTCTCCCCGATCGCCGAGAAGGCCACATCCCTCAACGATCGCCGGCACGGATCCGTCACCTCCTCCGATTCACCCGAACCCTCCGAACCTCCCCCGAACCACGATCTCCCGCCCCGGCTCTGGGTCCCCGGACGGGCCCCGTGCCACCCCGGCTGCCGCACCCCAACCCCAGGATCCGTGTCCACATGCCGGCCGTCCGCCGTCACCGTCATCGACCCCTGGATCTCCCAGCGCCCCGTGTCGTGATTGAAACTCCAGAGCGCGGTCGGGGCCCCCGGCGGCAACACCTCGCCAGTCACCGGGTCCGGCAAATTCGGGAACCGCACCGGCACCGGCGCATCGAAGTTCAGCGGCCCGTCGGTCTGGATGGTGATCACCAGCGGAAACGCCAGCCCCGCCGGCAACGGCTCCGGCAACCGGTCGGACGCCACCGGCGCAATGCCCACCCGCCCCCCGCGCGTGCCGTCATTCGCGAACAGCCCGTTCGCCGGAACCCGGATCGACACCCCCTCCAGCGCCGGATTCGCCGCCAGCACGTCCGCCGGAAAGGTGATCGCCGTCTCCTCCATGGCGCTCACCGTCACCAGGCTGCCCGCCGCAATCCGCGGCAGGTAGATCTCCCCGTTCCCGTTCGCCAGATTCGTCCGGCCCGGCTGCGCTTCCCACGCCTTCCCCACAAACGGGTAGTACGCCCCCGTCGGCCAGGCGCTCCCCTCCGCCGTCCGCCCATCCACCGTCACGAAGAATCGCCCCGACGGACTCGGGTCCAGCCGGAACCACCCCTCCGCATCCGTCGTCGCCCGGATCGTCTCCTCCGCCCCGTCCACCGAGATCGTCACCCCGGACAACGGCCGGTTCGTCATGCCCCCATTCCCGTCCGGCACCAGCTCCGACGCCAGCACCCGTCCCACTACGACCGTTCCCGGAAGCGTCTGCGTCCCCAACGTCCCGAACTCGAAGGCCACCACCCCGTCAGCACCCCGGAGACCGCCCCAGTCGGGTTCCCGCCCCCGCTCATCCCGCAACCCCGCCGCATCCCACCGCACCTGCACCCGTGCATTCGCCGGCAACGGCTCCAGATAAAACAACGACACCGTCCGCCGATCCCGCGACACCTCCACCCGCGACAACAGCCGCCGTCCGCCGAACGACGCCGTCAATTCCGTCGCCCCCACCGTCGTCCCCTCCGCCAGGGCGCCGTCGAACCGGAAGATCGTCTCCCGCGTCAACGCCACCCCCTCCTCGCCCGGCGCCGGCGACACCTCGACCCACCGCGTCCCCCCAACGACCAGGCCCCGAAAATAACCCGCGCCCGCCCCCGTCCGCTCGACCTCGAACGACAGCGTCCCGTCCGCCCCCGCACGCTCCGTGGCGATCGGCACATCGATCCTCTCGACCGTCTCGCCCCACAACAGCACCACCTCCGCCCCCGGAGACGCCGCCGCCACCAGGTTCAACGTGCCCGCCAGGCCCGGTCGCACCTCCACAAACCGCAGCCAATCCCCGTCGCCGGTTCCCTGGGCTCCCGCCCGCGACACCCCCACCAGACACGCCACCCACAACGCCAGCATGCCGGCAATCTGGGAAAGACCTCGGGGACATCTCCCCACACGGACGAACCGCATCGACGCAAACATCGGAACCAGAGTCGTCGCCCGAATCCCGGAAAACCAACTCATTCCAGGCCATCCCAGGACATCTGGCAGGTTCCCCTTCAATCGGGTCCGGAAACCCGCAGGGTTTCCCAGAGATTAGCCGGGGGTCGAACCCGGCTCCGAGGGTTCGACCCCCGGTCAGAAGTCCCACCCCGCCCACGACCCCGCCAGGGGTCGCAGCACCCATCCGTGGGGTCCGAGCAGGCTCGACGCTCCCGCCTCCCCCCACACCACCGCCCAACCACTCGATCAACTCACCCGGCGAGGTTCCCTTCCGGATGCCCGAGTTCCTTCACCCCCCCACCTCCTTTGCGTCTTCGCGTCTTCGCGTGAGCACCAGGCGTCGCGGTGCACCCTTCGATCGAACCGCCTTGCCGGATTCTCCCGCCAGGCATGCCAAACGGCCCGATTCCCAGGATTGATCCACGCCGAAGTCCGAGCGGCTCTCGAAAAGCGGCGCATCCCACGTTCTCGGAACTCCTGGAACTCGCCCAAACCACCCCGCGCACGACTCGTACTCAGCCCGAAGGGCGGTACTCGTACTCGTCATCGTCCTCGACCTCGAACCCGCAGGCACACCGTTTCAGTGTCGCCTCATGACTGATCCGATGGGTTCGATCCTGTTTGCACCTCCCATTCCGCATGCGAACAGGGCAGGACGATTACGATTACGATTACGATTACGAGTACGAGTACGATTACGATTACGAGTGCGAGTACGAGTGCGAGGCCTGCTGCAAAAGTCTGAAATGCGCTGGTAGGGCGGGGACGTGGAGGGGGGCAGACGCTGGGTCGGATTCTGTTGGGTGTGCACGCTTCAGCGTGTCGGGGGCGGATTGGGGAGGCTCACGCTGAAGCGTGCACACCCAACGGTCCCTCCGATCCCACCCCTTCCGCTTCACTCCGGAGGGACGAGCTCCGCGAGTCCTCAACCCAACGCTCCACGCCGTTGCGGCCTCGTGGAACTCGGCCCTCCGAATTCACCCCTCCTTCACCCCGGCCCGTCACTTCCCGCCGAGATACTGCTGCAACGTGTCCCGATACCCCCGGCTCATCGTCAGCTTGCTCCCGTCGTGCAGGATCACCACGTACTCCCCATGAAACATCGGCTGCATCTCCCGCACCCGGTCGATGTTGACGATCGTCGACCGCGCAATCCGGATGAACCGGCGCGGATCGATCCGGCCCTCGAAATTCGACAGCGTATCCCGCACCAGGTGCGCCTCGCGCCCGACATGCACCTTCACGTAGTTGTCCTGCGCCTCCAGCCAGTCGATGTCCGCCGGCCGCAGAAAGATCACCCGCCCGTCCACCTTCAGCGCCAGCCGGTCCGGACCCGGCTTGTCCGAACGTTCCTTGTCCCTGTCCTTGTCCTTGTCCTTCTCCGCCTCCAACGAGGCCAGCAACGCGTCGATCCGCTCCGTCAATCCCGCCGGCGACGAAGCCCGCAACCGCTCCCGCGCCCGCCCCAGCGCCTCCCGCAACCGGTCCCGGTCGAACGGCTTCAACAGGTAATCCAGCGCGTGCACCTCGAACGCCTTCACCGCGAACTCATCGAAGGCCGTCACGAATATCACCTCCGGCATCCGGTCGGCCTTGATCTGCCCCAGCACCCCGAACCCGTCCAGCTCCGGCATCTGGATGTCCAGAAACACCACGTCCGGATTCTGCTTCCGGATCGCCTGCAACGCCTCCTTCCCGTCGCCGCACTCGGCCACGATCTCCACATCGGATTCCTTGGCCAGCATCGCCCGCAACCGGTCCCGGGCCAATGGTTCGTCGTCCACCAGAATGACGCGCATAAGTACGCTGGCGAGTCTGCCGCCAAGGCATCGCCCCCTGCAAGACTTCCCCGTCACCCCTTCCCTCCCGCCCAATCCCCCACACGGCATTTGCATGATGCCCCATCGTCTGACACTAAAAGGCCAGCACCATGAAGCATCGCATCGGTCGCCTCTCCCACTTCGCCGCGTGGATCCTCGCCAGCGCCCTCCTCGTCACCCCCGCCGCCCCCGCCGCCGAGCCGCTCTTCCAGGAAGACTTCTCCCAGCGCGACCTCGGTGAAGTCCCCGACGACTACATCGTCATCGCCGGCTACTCCATGGCCGTCCGTGAACTCGACGGCAACCGCTTCCTCGAAATCCCCGAGGCCCCGGTCGAATCCTACGGCCTGATGTTCGGACCCGCCCGCCGCGAGGATTGGAGCGCCCAGGCCCGCTTCTACGGCACCCGCCTCGGCCGCAAATTCCCCGCTTTCGGCATCAGCCTCAACACCGTCAACGGCTACCGCCTCCAGGTCGCCCCCGCCAAACGCGCCCTCGAAATCCTCAAGGGCGACCTCGTCCAGACCAGCATCCCCTTCGAGTGGCAAAGCGGCTCCTGGACCCATCTCCGCATCCAGCTTCGCAAAACCGGCGACGCCACCTGGACGGTCAGCGGCCGGGCCTGGACCGAAGGCACCCCCGAACCCGACACCTGGCACATCGAATGGGAGGAAACCACCGCCCCCATCCCCGGCCGCGCCATCGTCTGGGGCATGCCCTTCTCCGGCACCCCCATCCGCGTGGACGACATCAGGATCTTCCCGCTCGCCCATTGACCACCCCCATGCCCCCCTCCGGCATCCGGACACTGGCCCTGTCCTCCCTGCTCGCCCTCCTCGTCCTGCGCCCCGCCACCGCCGTCGCCGACGCCGTCCACCTCCAGCTCCGCATCCCTGAAGCCGTCACCCACGTCATCGGCGATCCCATCCCCCTCCTCTGGCGCTTCGAGAACCGCGGACCCGATCCCCTCGGCTTCATGTGGGAAGGCTGCTGCCGCCTCAACGGCCAGCTCGTCGCCCGCGCCGCCGAAGGCACCCTCCCCGCCACCCCGCCCGTCCAGGCCCTCGCCCACATGTTCGCCCGCGCCGACCGCCTCGACCCCGGCACCCCGAAGGAATACGACACCCTCGTCTCCGACTGGGTCGTCCTCCGCGCCTCCGGCACCTACTCCCTGCAAGGCACCTATCGCGGCGTCCTCCCCACCCAGTCGCCCATCGTCCCCCGCGGCCTCGGCCTCTGGCGCGATCAGGCCGTCAGCCAACCCATCTCCCTCACCGTCCTCGACGTCCCCGATTACCTCGCCCAACGCGACGCCCAGGCCGCAGCCCGCGGCATCCGCCTCATCGCCCGCGGTCCCGATCGCCTTCACCCCCTTCAGCCCGCCACGCTCCATCTCCGGTTCGAAAACACCGGCCCCTCGCCCCAATCCTTCCTCTGGCCGGTGGACAACGCCCTCTGGGTCCTCAACGACCGCGACGAACGCGTCGCCCCCATGGCCGTCCCTCTCGGCTCCGTGAGCCCCGTTACCCTCCCGCCCGGTGGCCACACCGACTTCGAATTCTCCCTCGCCGCCGACCGCTTCGAAGACCAGCCCCTCGGCCGCTACCGCTGGTTCATCGATCTCCCCGCCGCCGGCCCCGGCCAGCCCCGCGTCCCCTCCAACCTCGTCCCGCTCACCTGGCAACTCGGCCCCCCCGAAGTCGAACAACTCCTGGTCGCCGCCGCCCGCGGCGCCGGCACCGGCGCCCGCAACGCGCCTCTCCGGCTCCTCCGCATCTACCTCGCCGACATCGGCCCCAAGCTCGCCCAACTGGACCTCTCCACCCTCGAACCCGACGTCGCCACCCTCGCCCAACGCCTCTCCCAGGCCGCCCAGCTCAAGCCCATCGCCCCCCATCCCGGCGCCGTCGATCTCATCCTCGCCGTCCCCCCGTCCGGCCCTGTCCGCTGGACCGACCCGCGCATCGCCACCGTCGCCGCCGCCGGCGGTCCAAGCCTCGCCGCCCAGGCCGGACTCCTCGTCCATCTCCGTCGCCACCTCGGCTGGGAACTGCGCCTCGCCCTCGAACCCGGCTCCGCCACCCCGCTCGGACAACTCCGCGCCGTCGCCCGCGCCGTCGAACCCCTGGCCCGCGACTGGGCCGCCCCACCCGCCGTCCCCCTCCCCACCGGTTCCACCAACGAACCCGCCCGCCTCACCTTCCCCGATCCCGCCACCTCCGCCCTGCTCCCCATCCTCCGCCTTCGACCCGGCCAGGCCGAATGGTCCGACGACGGACTCGCCTTCCGCCCCTGGACCCCACCCGCCGATCCCGCGACCGATCCCACCGCCTCCCGCCCCTCGGGACCCCCGCCCCGCATCCGGATCCTCTCCCCCCCCGCCCTTCCCTGGCACCAACTCCTCGCCACCCTCCGCCCCCTCCTCGAACCCGCCGCCCATTTCGAGTGGACCCCCGATCCCGGCCCCACCGCCCCCCGGTGATTGACGCCGCCCGCCCCCCTCGGGTATGCGTCTCCCCGTGATCCGTCTTGGTCGCAACCTGCCGGGAAGCCCCACGGGCTGGCGTTATTTCGCCTTTAGCCCCGGCCTGCGCGCCGGAACGGATTGAACCCCAACCCGTCACCCCAAGCGCCGCAGGTCCTCCCGCCTGCGGCTCTTTTTTTGCCCAGGTCGGCGGAACCACGGCACCCCAACCCATGATCATCGTCCTCAAACCCAACCTCTCCCGGAAGGAGGAATCCGCCGTCCTCCGCGAAATCCGCAAACTCGGCTACACCCCCCACGTCATGCGCGGCGTCGCCCGCACCGTCATCGGCGCCATCGGCGACGAACGCACCCACGCCTCCCTCGAACCCCTCTCCACCTGGCCCCAGGTCGAATCCGTCACCCCCATCCAGAAACGCTACAAACTCGTCAGCCGCGAAGCCCACCCCACCGACTCCACCGTCACCACGCGCCGCACCGTCATCGGCGGCCCGAAGTTCCAGGTCATGGCCGGCCCCTGCTCGGTCGAATCCGAAGACCAGCTCCTCCGCACCGCCGTGGCCGTCCGCGACGCCGGCGCCACCATCCTCCGCGGCGGCGCCTTCAAACCCCGCACCTCCCCCTACGAATTCCAGGGCCTCGGCGAAAAGGGCCTCAAGCTCCTCGCCAAAGCCCGCAGGGAAACCGGCCTCCCCGTCATCACCGAACTCCTCTCCGAAGACCACGCCGAACTCGTCGCCGAATACGCCGACATGCTCCAGATCGGCACCCGCAACGCCCAGAACTTCCAGCTCCTCATCGCCGCCGCCAAAACCGGCAAACCCGTCCTCCTCAAACGCGGCATGTCCATGCGCATCGAGGAATGGCTCCTCGCCGGCGAATACATCCTCGCCAACGGCAACCCCGGACTCCTCTTCTGCGAACGCGGCATCCGCACCTTCGAAACCTACACCCGCAACACCCTCGACCTCTCCGCCGTCCCCATCCTCAAACACGAAACCCATCTCCCCGTCGTCGTCGATCCCAGCCAGGGCACCGGCAAGGCCTCCCTCGTCGCCGCCATGTGCAAAGGCGCCATCGTCATGGGCGCCGATGCCCTCCTCATCGAAGTCCATCCCAACCCCGCCGAAGCCTGGAGCGACGGCGCCCAGCAACTCACCCTCGACGGCTTCCGCACCCTCATGCGCGATCTCCAACCCTTCATCGCCGCCGCCGGTCGCCAGGCTTGATGGGGATGATGCGAAGGGCGAAGGGCGAGTACGCACCCCCCTTCATTCAGGAGCGCGGACAGCCCTGTCCGCTCGTGCCCCAGCCGGGCTGCGAAACCGCGCCCATCCGCCAACGCAACACATCCCCCCGCTCCACCCCGAAGATCGCCCTGCACCCACCCCACTTTCATTCAGGAGCGCGGACAGCCCTGTCCGCTCGTGCCCCGGCCGGGCTGCGAATCCGTGCCCATCCGCCAACGCAGCACATCCCCCCGCTCCACCCCGAAGATCGCCCCGCACGCGCACCCCCTGTCATTCTCAAGCGCCCCCCCTCTCAAGGCCTCAGATACTCCCTCGTCCAGGACGGCGGCACCGCACCCTCGACGGTCTCCGAGAGCGGCGGTCCCCAGTTGAATCTCCGAAGGTAATTCTCCCATTCGGTGTCGGTCAGACGCACGGGCGGCCCCACCACCTCGAACTCGTAATGGCTCATCACCGGCCCGGCATAGATCATCCGGTCCGGCCCGTTCTCGACGGCCACCATCAGCATCTGCACCTCCCCGATGCCCTGGTGCAGCACCGACCCCGGATCCCCTTCCATTGGGGACGGCGGATTGGTGTGGACATCGGTCACGATCACATCCGAAGCCACCGCCCCGTACAGCTCATGAAACAGGGCGACATCCGACGCCATACCCACGGTCTCCTCCACGGTCGGCAGATGCACGGGCCGGTAGAACAATCCCGGATACCAGCCGCTATACTTCGGTGTGCTCCCGCTCCCGTACGGTTCATGGCCGACATCCTGGATGAGGTTCCGGATGAACTTCACCTCGTCGTCCGTGAAGGGTTCCTGCGCCAGTTGCTTCGCCGCCAGGCCCGCCAGCGTGTCGAGCACCGCCGTGAACTGCCGCAGATGCGCCACCTGCCGTTCCTGAATCTCGCTGAGCGCCATCTCCCGGATCACGGTGACCCACTGCATCCAGCCCCCCGTCGGATGCGGTCGCTCCTCCTGGAAGGTGGCCATGTAGGAACCAGGGAACCGCAACCGCGAAATCGTCTCCGCCGCCCGATGCGTCATCGCCCGGAAGTGCCGCCAGAATGCCACCCGCGGTTCCACATACCCGGCCGGATAGAAGCAGACGGGCACCGACGTGTAGGACTGCTTGGCGTACAGCACCGTGTCGTGTCGGAGCTGCGTCCACGATGCCAGCTGCGTGTTCAAGGTCCGCATGGCCCACGCCCGCGTCCGCATCGCCTCCGGGTACATCGGGTCCGTGGTCGGCTCCGACAACGCCCGCAGCGTGTCCAGCCAGTCCGTGTACATCGAGGCCTCGCGGGCCTCCCGCCCCTGACGGTCCAGCACCGCCCGCACCGCCGCCAGGTTGTGCTGGTACGGGCGCCCGTCCCGGAACTGCTCCACATGCAGCGCCGAATGGATCGCGTCCCCGTTCAGAATCCGTGCCACCAGATCCGGCACCACCTGGTTGTTCCCCAGCGCCGCAAACGCGACGTCCAGCGCACTCGGCACCCGGCGCCGCACCTTGTAAGGCTCACCCCCGTCCGACCACAGGATGCTGTCGAACACCACCTTCGAGAACACCCAGCTGTCCGGCACAAACTTCTGCCCGAAAACCAGGAATGACCGCGGCAACACCGCCGGTTCGCCTCCCAACGGCACATGGAACACATCGCTCCGGATGTTCTGCGCCCCGAGTTGCCCCGCCTCGATCGTCCGCTGCAACCGTTCCAGCGTCGCCCGATCGGCGACGTCCCCCGGCGATTCGATCCCCGCCCCCGCCAGCAGCCCGCTCAACTGCGGGAAAGTCATCGAATCCGTCCACCCCACAAAGGCCTCGATCGCCCGATGCATGTCCCCCCACACCTCCTCCGCCGCCGATCCTTTCCACAAGTGATGCAACACGATCGCCGTCCCCAGTTCCCGCGGATTGGCCATCTGCAGCCCGCCCGGGCAGCGCGCAAACGGCCCTCCCGCCACCACCAGGTCGATCCGGCCCAGCCACATCATGCACTGGAAATACGCCCGCAGGCGCGGCGTCTTCGTGTAGTGGCCGCGCACCCTGAACTGCGAGAAATCCACCGTCCGGCAGCTCCCCATGAAATCCGGAATCTCCTTCAGCTCCCCCCTGGCGATGTCGGTCATCGTCTCCGCCACCCGCCCCTCCTGCCCCAGCACGCTGCCTCCGATCCGGAGCAGCTGACGCGCCACCCCGATCAGATAATCCGCGTCCAGCACGCTCTCCTGCAACGTCCCGTCTCCCGCCTCAGCCCACGCCGCCGGCAACCGCTCCGCCATCCCGTCGAGCAACCGCGACGCCATCTCGAACAGCATCGTCTCCTCGATCTCGGAGAGCATCATCGAGAACGTGCGATGCCAGACGTGCAGAAGGGCGTCCGCCGAAATGAACACCGGCAGATCGTTGTACCAAAGCTGGTAGAAGATCCCCCCGAAACTCGGTCCGCTCGCTCCCACAGTCCCCATATTCCCAAGCCGTCCGCTCACCACAAATCCGAGCCGGCCGAACACCTCCCGCTCCGCCGCGTTCATCCGGTAATCCCCGATCCGGTACCCCGGCGTTCCCCACGGCAATCCCTGGTTCACCACCGCCGGATCCGCATTGAACTCATCCCAGAACTCCGCCGTCGTCGGGTCCCACGTGATCCCCGGCAGGTACTCCGCCCCGCTCGGATACCGCTCCGCAAACGCCTCCGGCGTGAGCCATCCCAGCCCATCGAGCTCCTCCTGAAACGCCTCCTCATACCCGAACACCGCCGCCCCGCCCTCCCCCAGCCGCCCCGGTGTCCGCGGATCCACCACCCGCGTCCGGTAAAACGTCCGCGGCGCCTCCGGCCGCAACGAGAACCGCAGCATCGTCTCCGACAACCTCTCCGCCGCCCGCACCCGCTCCCCCACCGGATGCCAGGTCTCCAGATCCGTGCTCGCCTGCAACTCGTACCACGGCAGAACCGTCCCCTCCCCGCCCGTCCGCGCCTCCCCCGGCCAGGCCATCTCCAACCCATCCACCACCCGCTCCATCCGGATCCTCGGCCGTTCCAGCAGTTCCCCCTCCCCGCCGCCCTCCCGCTCCGCCATCGCGGCCCCCATCCCCGCCAGACAAAAGATTCCAATCGCAATCGCCAACCCGCTCCCGGGACCGGCACCGGCACGTCGAAAATTCATGACAGGTGGAAGTTCTCCCGAACGCCAACGGTCCCCCAGCGCCCCGTCGTCATCCGGCAATGCCTCCACCGCTACCCCCTGCACCCAGCATCGTCAAGGATTCGGGGCCCTTCCCCCTTTGCCCTCCGTCCCCCGCTCGCATACTCTCACCCGCCCCATGGACCTCCTGTCCGAACTCGACTGGCGCGGCCTCTACGCCGACTGCACCGACCGCGACGCGCTTTCCGCCCGGCTGGCTTCCGGCCCCACCGTCCTCTACTGCGGATTCGATCCCACCGCCGACTCCCTCCACGTCGGCAACCTCGTCCCCCTCCTCGCCCTCCGCCGCTTCCAGCAGGCCGGACATCGCCCCATCGCCCTCGCCGGCGGCGCCACCGGCATGATCGGCGATCCCTCCGGCAAATCCGTCGAACGCAACCTCCAGTCCCGCGACCAGGTCCAGGCCAACATCGCCTCCATCAAGTCCCAGCTCACCCGCTTCCTCGACTTCGACGCCCCCTCGAATCCCGCCCTCCTGGTGGACAACGCCGACTGGACGGCTCCGGTCACCTACCTCGAGTTCCTCCGCGACATCGGAAAGCACTTCTCGGTCAATGCCATGGTCGCCAAGGAATCCGTCCGCTCCCGCATGGAGGACCGCGAGGTCGGCATCAGCTACACCGAGTTCAGCTACATGCTCCTCCAGGCCTTCGACTTTCATCACCTCCGCCAGCACCACCACTGCGAACTCCAGGTCGGCGCCACCGATCAATGGGGCAACATCACCGCCGGCATCGACCTCTGCCGCCGCAAACTCGGCGTCACCGTCTGGGGCCTCACCTTCCCCCTCCTCACCAAGTCCGACGGCACCAAGTACGGCAAGACCGCCTCCGGCACCGTCTGGCTCGATCCCCGGCGCACCAGCCCCTACCGCTTCTACCAGTTCTTCGTCCAGGCCGAGGACGTGGATGTCATCCGCCTCCTGAAGTGCCTCACCTTCCTCTCCGCCGACGCCATCGCCGAACTCGAACGTCAGCTCGCCGCCCAACCCGGCGCCCGACTCGCCCAGAAACGTCTGGCCGCCGAGATGACCACCCTCGTCCACGGCCCCACCGAGTGCGACCACGCCATCCGCGCCAGCGAGATCCTCTTCGGCGGCAACCTCGACGGCATCCCAGAGTCCGTCCTCAACGATGTCATCGGCGAAGTCCCCACCCGCGAAATCCCCCGTTCCATCCTCGACGGCACCGGCATGCCTCTCACCGAACTCGCGGTCCAGTCCGGCCTGTCCACCTCCAAGGGACAGGCCCGCAAAGACCTCGAAGGCGGCGGCCTGTACCTCAACAACACCCGCGAAACCTCCGTCCAGCGCCACGTCACCCACGCCGACCTCCTCTTCGGCAAACACCTCCTCCTCCGCAAAGGCAAACGCACCTACGCCGTCGTCACGGCACGGTGACCTCCGTGCCTGGGCACGCCGCTTCCGTTCGTTCGATCCTTCCCTCCGCCCCAGGTGCCATCCCCTCCCCATCTCACCCCTCCTCCACGCCACGCCCCTCCTCCCACCCCCAAATCGATGCAATCTCCGTGCATATGCACGCCGTTTCCGTTCATTTGATCCTCCCCTCCGCCCCAAGCGCCATCCCCTCCCCCATCTCACCCCTTCTCCACTCCACACCCCTCCCCCCACCCCAAAATCGACGCAAACTCCGTGCATATGCACGCCGTTTCCGCTCATTTGATCCTCCCCTCCGCCCCAACTCCCATCCCCTCCCCCCATCTCACCCTTCCTCCACTTCACACCCCTGCTCCACTCCCAAAATCGACGCAAACTCCGTGCATATGCACGCCGTTTCCAATCATTTGATCCCCCTCTCCGCCCCATCTCACCCCTCCTCCACTCCACACCCCTGCCCCACTCCCAAATTGACGCAACCTCCGTGCATATGCACGCCGTTTCCGCTCATTCGATCCTCCGCTCCGACCCGGGGCCATCCCCTCCCGCCCAATTCCATCACCAAGCATTCGGGGCGGGAACCGTGCATCCAGGAGTTGTGAGGAGAGGTGCGAACTCCGCGATGCGGGGCCTCGGAGGGCCAGGGTCCACGAGGCCGCAAGGGTGGAGCGCTTTGGATTATGGACTCGCAGAGCTCGTCTCTCCGATTCGCTGCCTCCTCATCCCTAATACGGGGATGCACCGGGCGGGACGATGTTGAACCCGCCCGTTTGATCCTGTACGCACGACGCCGCCAGACTACGGTTGATCGTTCGCAAGCCGCATTGCCCTCAATCCCCCAATGACCACCCTTCCCCTGCCTTTCTCCCGCCCCGTCCCGCCGTCCCTCCGACTGGGAACCTTTCCCCTCGTCATCGCCGCCGGCGCGCTCCTCTTCCTCGCCGGTCCTTCGCGAGGCTCCGTTCCCGACCCTGCTGACGTCCCCCGTCTCATTGCCTCCACGGAACCCGGCTGGCCGCAGTTCCGCGGACCCCGGCGCGACGGCGTCAGCGATGAACGCCACCTCCTTCAGGCATGGCCGGACGCCGGACCCCGCCCACTCTGGACCGCCCCGCCCGTCGGACGCGGTTTCTCCTCTCCCGTGGTCGTCCATGACCGCGTGTTCATTACCGGCGACGTGGACCACGAACTCCACATCTTCGCCCTCGATCTCGAAGGACGCCTGCTCTGGCGCTCCACCAACGGACTCGCCTGGCGCACGCCCTACCCCGGCGCCCGCTCCTCGGTCACCTACCGCGCCGGACGTCTCTACCACCAGAACGCCCAGGGTCGCCTCGCCTGCCTCGATGCCACCACCGGACGCGAAGTGTGGTCGCTCGACGTCCTCCGTCGCTTCAACGGCCAAAACATCACCTGGGGCCTCAGTGAATGCCTCGCCGTGGACGAGCGCGCCGTATATGTCACCGCCGGAGGCCGTGAGGCCCTCGTCGCCGCCCTCGACCCCGCCACCGGCGACGTGCTCTGGCAAACCCCGCCGCTGCCCTCCGATCGCGGCGATGACGCCGTCGAATCCGCCAGCTACGTCTCCCCGATCCTCGTCGAGTTCGGCGGACGCCGACTCCTCATCGGCTGCTCCCTCCGCCAACTCTACGGTGTGGACACCGCTGACGGGCGCCTCCTCTGGACCCGGCCCTACCCCACCACCTATTCGGTTCTCGCCATGATGCCCGTGCTCGCCGGCGACGGCTTCTTCATGACGGCTCCGCACGGACGCGGCGGCCATTTCCATCGTCTCGAACCGCCGGCCACGCCCCACGCCCCCCCCGGCATCGCCGATGTCTGGACGACCCGTCTCGACACCTGCCAGGGCGGCGTCGTGCATCACGACGGCACGCTCTACGGCACCTTCTACTCCGGCCGTCGCGGCTGGGCCGCCCTCGATGCCCGCACCGGCGCCATCCGCTATGAACTCGAAGGGCACGTCAAAGGCGCCGCGCTCTGGGCCGACAGACGTCTCTACGCCCTCTGCGAAGACGGCTGGATGCTGCTGCTCGAACCCGGCTCCGACCGTTTCGAAATGCGCGGACGCTTCCGCTGGGCGGAAGCCGGGGCGCGCGATGCCTGGGCGCACCCGGTCATTCATCAGGGCCGCCTCTACCTGCGCTATCACGAGCGCCTGACCGCCTTCGACATCCGCCAGCCCTGAATCCTTCTGGATCGCGAGCCTGCTCCCGCGCAGTCTCCCGCCCCTGTGCGCCGACTCTGGCCCTGGTTCCTCTGGCTGACCGCCTTCTACGCGGTCTGGCTTGGCCTCGTCATCACCGGTTCCCACTGGCAAACGCTCCGCGACCACTACGGCATCGCCATTGCCATGGCCCTCGGATCCTATGTGGCCGGTTCCACCCCCATGGGCGGCGGGACCGTGGGCTTCCCCATCCTCGTCCTCCTCTTCGGCCTCCCGGCCACGCTCGGACGCGACTTCAGCTTCGCCGTGCAGTCGATCGGCATGACCAGCGCCAGCATCTTCATCCTATCCCGGCGCCAGCGCCTCGAGTGGGTCCTGCTTCGCTGGGCGCTCGTCGGTTCCCTGCTGGGCACGCCCCTCGGCATCCTCTTCGTGGCGCCCCACATCCCCGGCGGTGTCATCAAGGTCGTCTTCGCCGTGACCTGGGCCAGCTTCGGTGTCCTGCACCTCTACCGGATCAACGCCATCTGCTCGAACATCGGCGAAACCCCGGCCGCCCACGCCTTCGACCGCAAGGTCGGCTTCACCGTGGGATTCCTCGGCGCCCTGACCGTCGCGTCGGTCACCGGTGTCGGCATCGACATGGTCCTTTATGCGGTCATGGTCCTCCTCATGCGCTCCGACCTGAAGAGCGCGATCCCTTCGTCCGTGATTGTGATGGCCTTTACCTCCCTCGTGGGCGTCGCCACGAAGAAGCTTCTCACCGGCTTCGAGCCTGGCGTGTACGAGAACTGGCTCGCGGCCGCCCCCGTGGTCGCCCTGGGCGCCCCGCTCGGCGTCTTCATCGTCTCCCGCATCGGACGCAAACCCACCCTCCTGGTGGTCGCCGTGCTGTGCATCGGGCAGTTCTTCTGGACCATGCACCAGGAGTTCGCCGTCCTCGGCGCAACCGGCCTCGCCGCCGCCATTCTCGGGGTCGCCCTCATGAACGGCGGCTTCGAATGGCTCTGGCGCATCGGCGACCGCCTCGAACGCCGTTCCGTCCCCATGATCCTCCCCAAACCGCCCCGCCCGGTGCTCCCGCCCAATCCCTAGGGCAATGGGGTCAAATCACTACTTTTACAATTCGACTGCCAGGGAGGACGGGATGAACGCCATCCGGCCTGCTATCGAGGACGAACCCGAAAGGCGATTCCGGCTCCTGCCCCGACCCGGTGCCTTCCCCGGGTTGTGAGTGAGAAACGGGCGAATCGGAGGGACGAGCTCCGCGAGTCCTCAATCCATTGCACCACACCTTTTCCCCTCCTCGGGACTCGTACTCAGCCCGAAGGGCGGTACTCGTACTCGTACTCGAACTCGCAGGCACACCGTTTCAGCGTCGCCTCATGGCTGGTCCGATGGGTTCGATCTTGTTCGGACCTCCCATTCAACATGCGAACTGGGCAGGGCGATTTCGGGTACGAGTACGGGTACGAGGCCTGCTGCAAAAGACTTAGATGCGCCCCCACCGCTCCAATCCCCCGCCGGCCTCGTGGAACTCGGCCCTCCGAGGCCACGCCTCGCGAGGCTCGCACCTCTGCCCGGCGTTTCACCCTTGCCCCCGGACTGGAACAGCATATCCGTCGGATGCCATCCTTCGCATCAAGCGCTCATGCCATCGACCGGCCCCCATCCACGAAACCCACGTCATCGCCGCACCACCGGGTCCGCCTTCGCCCGTCCGGCCGCCGGGTCCGCCGCGTTCACCACGCTCGCCCTCGTTGCCGTCCTTCTGACTTTCGCGATACCCACCCGCGCGCAGGTGATCCTCACCGAGTTCGGCGCGGTCAATGCCAGCACCCTCCTCGATGAGGATGGCGCCGCCGAAGACTGGATCGAACTGGCCAACCCCGGTCCCGAACCCGTCCCCCTCGCCGGCTGGAGCCTCACCGACAACGCCGCCGATCGCCGCAAGTGGACGTTCCCCGCCACCAACCTCGCCCCCCGGGCGCACCTCCTCGTGTTCGCCTCGGGCAAGGACCGACGCACCCCGGGCAGCCCCCTGCACGCCAACTTCCGTCTCAGTTCGGATGGCGAATACCTCGCTCTGATCGCCCCCGACGACCGCACGGCCACGGAGTTCGCCCCGGCCTTCCCCCGTCAGTTCCGCGATGTCTCCTACGGCTTCGCCTTCGACCGCACCACCCTCACTCTGGTCGCCCCCGACGCCCCCGGCCGCCTGAGGATCCCGTCCGATGACACCCTCGGCCTCGCCTGGACGGCGCCCGATTTCAACGACTCCGCCTGGCAACCGATCGTCAATGGCGTGGGCTTCGACACCGGCGCACCCGACCCGGACGCATCCTCCTACGCGCTCCGGGTCCTCGCCACCGAACCCGCCCTCTACTGGCGCCTCGACGAATCCGACGGCAACACCGCAGCCAACCTCGGCTCGTGGGGCGACGCCGGACGCGGCCGCTTCGAAGGCGCTCCGCAACTGGGCCAGCCCGGACCGCGCCCGCCCCGACACCCTTCCCTCGAACCCGACAACCGCGCCCCGCTCCTCGATGGCGACGACGACTTCATCGGCGGCCCGATGGGTCTGCTCAGCGATCGGACCGGGTTCACCATGGCCGGCTGGATTCGCCCGACCCGTGCCCAGTCGTCCCGCACCGGCCTCTGGGGCCAGAACGACGCCGTCGAGTTCGGGTTCATCAGCCCTTCCACCCTCCAGCTCTGGACCCCGTCCGGCAGTGTCGAACTGACCTACCCCCATCCCAACGGCGAATGGCATCACCTGACCGCCGTGGGAACCGCCGACGCCCTGCAGATTTACCTCGATGGAACCCTCGCCGCACAATCACCCGGAGGCGGCGGCCATCACGGCAGTTCGCCATTCCCCTTCAATGCCGGCGGCGGCGGCGTGTTCGACGCCTCGGGCAACGCCTTCGCCGGCCAGCTCGACGAGATCGCCGTCTGGACCCGCACGCTGTCCCCGACCGAGATCTCCGGCCTGTTCGAAGCCGCACCCCCCGTTTCCTACGCCCCCCTGATCGCCACCGACCTCCGCGACCTCCTTCACGGCATCCACACCACCGCCTATGTGCGATTCCCGTTCACCCTCGAAGATCCCACGTCGGTCAGCCGCCTGACCCTCCGGGTGCGCTACGACGACGGGCTGGTCGCCTGGCTCAACGGCGTCCCCGTCGCCAGCCTCAACGCTCCCGATGCCCCCGACTGGACCGCCGCCGCCACCCGGCCGAACCCCGACCATCGCGCCATCCAGTGGCAGGAACTGGACCTGACACCCCACGCCCATGCGCTGGTGCACGGCCCGAACGTCCTCGCCGTCCAGGGCCTCAACCTCACCGCCGACGACCCCGACTTCCTCATCCAGGTCGAACTGTCCGCCGATCGCCCCGGACTCATGGCCGAAACGCCCCGGTACTTCACCGTCCCCACCCCCGGTGCCCCCAACAACGTGGGCGCCGCCGACCTCGGCCCGATCGTCGTCGATGCCCTTCACACCCCCAACGAACCCTCCAGCGAAGAACCCCTGACCCTCCAGGTCCACGTCGCCCCGACCTTCGCGCCCGTCGCCGCGGTTCAACTCCGGTACCGCATCCAGTTCGGCCCCGAACAGATCCTCCCGATGGAACCCGCCGCCGGTCTCCACTCGGCGACCCTACCCGCACCCGTGGCCGCCCCGGGCCAGATGATCCGCTACCACATCACCGCCACCGACACCGAAGGCCGCACCTCGCGCTGGCCCCTCCACACCGACCCGCTCGATTCCGAGGCCTGGCTCGGCACCGTGGTGCGCGACGCCTCCATCCAGTCCGCGCTCCCCGTCCTCCATCTCTTCGTCGAAAACCCCGGCGCCGCGGACACCTTCTCCGGCACCCGCATCGCCCTGTTCCATGCCGGCGAACTCTACGACAACGTCCGCATGCGCCTGCGCGGCCAGAGTTCCAGCGGCTTCCCCAAGAAGGGTTACAACCTCGACTTCCCCGCCGATCACCGCTTCCTCTACCGACCCGGCGCCACCCGGGTGAAGGACATCCGGCTCCTCACCAACTGGGGCGACAAGGCCCGCGTCCGCAACGCCCTCGCCTACGAGTTCCTCGCCGCATCCGGCAGCCTCGCCCACTTCGCCTTCCAGGTCCGCCTCCAGCGCAACGGCCAGTTCTTCAGCATCGCCGACCTCGTCGAGGACAGCGACGACCGCTGGCTGGAACGGCTCGGACGCGACCCACGCGGTGCCCTCTACAAGATGTACAACAACCTCGGCAGCGCGGGCGGCAACGAGAAGAAGACCCGCCGCTGGGAGAACTTCAACGATCTCCAGTCCCTGGTCACCGCCCTGGACGAAGGACGTTCCCTCACCCAGCGCGCCCTCCATGCCTGGGACCATCTCGACCTGCCCCAGATCGTCTCCTACTTCGCCGGACTCGCCCTCTGCAGCAGCCAGGACCACGGCCACAAGAACTACTACCTCTACCGCGACAGCGACGGCTCCGGCGAATGGGCCCTGCTCCCCTGGGACGTCGATCTCACCTGGGGCCGCAACTGGCTCGATGCCCGCGGCTACTTCACCGACACCCTCTTCCAGGACAACGTCCTCACCTTCTACAACCCCGCCCAGCAGAACAAACCCGCCAACCGCCTCTACAACCTCGTCTTCGATCACCCCGAGTTCCGCGCCATGGTTCTCCGCCGCCTGCGCACCGTGATGGACACCGTCCTCCAACCCCCGGGCACCCCCGCCGCCGAACTCCGCATCGAAGCCCGCGTCCGCGCCATGATGGACGCCATGGATCCCCCGGGCATCGCCCCGTCCGACGCCGACCTCGATTTCCAGCGCTGGGGCTCCTGGGGCAACGGCAACCCCATGCGCGCCGAAGCGGAACGTCTCCTCTCGATCCATCTCCCCGGCCGCCGCACCTTCCTCTTCGACCAGAACCCCCTTCTTCGCGGCGATCCCATCCCCCCTTCCCAACCGGCCGCGGCCGCCCCCCGGTTCGGCCGCCTCGACTTCCTTCCCAACTCCGGCAATCCCCTCGAGGAGTTCGTCGAACTCACCAACCCCCATCCCCACGCGCTCGACCTCTCCGGCTGGCGCATCCGCGGTGCCATCGACCACACCTTCCGTCCCGGCACGGTCGTCCCCGCCGGTCGCAGCCTGCACCTCTCGCCCGATGCCCGAAGTTTCCGCGCCCGCACCGCCTCCCCACGCGGCCATGAAGGCCACTTCGTCCAGGGCAACTACCGCGGTTTCCTCAGCGCCCGCGGCGACACCCTGTTGCTCGAAGACGACACCGGCCGGCTCATGGCCTCCCACAGCTACGAAGGCCGGCCCACCCAGGCCCAGCAGTTCCTCCGGATCACCGAGATCTTCTACAACCCCGACCCCGTCCCCGGCCTTCCCCACGACGCCCAAAGCTACGAGTTCCTCGAACTCCGCAACCTCGGCCCCGAACCCCTCGACCTCACCGGCATCCGCCTCACCCGCGGTGTCCGGTTCGACTTCTCCCTCGGCACCATCCCGACCCTCGCCCCGGCCGCCCATGTCCTCGTGGTCCGCGACGTCGCCGCCTTCACCGCCCGGTACGGCCCGCTCGATTCCATCGCAGGCACCTTCGAGGGCGCCCTCGACAACGCCGGCGAGACGCTCCGCCTCGACGATGCCGTCGGGGAGATGATCCTCGAGTTCGCATACGATGATGCCTGGTACCCGATCACCGACGGCCGCGGTCATTCGCTCGTCTTTCGCGATCCCTCCGTGCCCTGGGACACCTGGGGTCACAGTGCCAACTGGCGCCCCAGCACCCGCCCCGGCGGCTCCCCTGGAACCGTCGATGACCCGTTTCCGCCCGCTGAAAGGCCTCGCCTCGTCGTGGAACCCGGCCCGGGCGGTGCCCTCGAACTCCGCTTCCAAACCGCGCCCGGCCAGGCCTACACCGTCCAGGCTGCGGCCACCGTCACCCAGGCGATCTGGCTCGATCTCGATCACCTCCCCGCCGGCCCCGCCAGGACCGTCAGCATTCCCCTCCCGCTCGTGCCCGATCCCGCCCGATACTTCCGCCTCCGCCTCGACTGACCGCCCCCACACGGGTTGTTTGTAACCGAACACCCCTGGATTCCGTCCCCCGCCCATGCTCAACCCGCAGAAACCCTCGCCCACAGCCACGATCGCCCTCCTCCGCCTGTCGCCCTGCCTGCTCGCCCTCCTCTGGGCCGGCTGTTCCGATCCCTCCGAAAACGTCCACCGCAGCACCGCCTCCGCGCCCACCGACGTCTCCCAGACCGCAGCCACGGCCGCCAGCGTGGACTACGTCGTCCGCTCCGGATCCACCATCAGCTTCGTCGGCTCCAAGGTCACCGGCAGCCACGACGGCGGGTTCAACAAGTTCGAGGGGACGGTTCCAGTAGCCGACGGAAAGATCACGGGCACACCGGTGATCCGCATCGACATGGACTCGACCTGGTCGGACAACAACCGGCTCACGGGTCACTTGAAGAACGCCGACTTCTTCGATGTGCCGACCTATCCCTTTTCCACCTTCACCGTCACGTCGGTATCGCCCCAGGCGGACAAACACCTCGTCACCGGAAACCTCGACTTGCACGGGGTCACCAAGAGCGTGTCGTTCCCCGCCGACGTGCGCATCACCCCGGAGGAACTCACTCTCAAGGCCGAGTTCGCCCTGAACCGGAAGGACTTCAATATCAACTACACCGGTCGCGCCGACGACCTCATCCGCGACAACGTCGTCATCCGCCTCGACCTCAAGGCGTCCCCCGGCCCCGCCCGCCCCGAAGACCGCATCGCACCCTGACGGGGGGCGGCGCAGTCGGGCCATCCAGGGAGCCCACGCGCCCCGAAAACCGCCCCCCGATTCGCCATCCGGCATCCGCCATTCGCCCCCGCCTACTCCTGCGTCGGCACCGTCTCCGCCTCGCGGGTGTGGATCGGGTTGCCGGCGGGATCGATCGTCTGGGCGGTTACCTGCAACCATCGGTCCCGCGTCGAGGCATCCTCCGCCGGAAACACGGAACTCCGGGGAAGCGGAATCCAGACCGACTGGCCATCGTACAGGCGCACCCGGCCGTTTCTCCGGCTGTTGATGTACCCCACCGCGTTCACCGAATACACGCCTCCTTCCTGACGGGGCTCCACTCGGGCATCCGCCGCCGCCGTGCCGTCCTTCACCACCGGAATCACATCCGTCCACTGCGTCCCTAACTCGAGTTCGAACGTGTACCCGTCGCCGGACGGCCGGGGCAGCACCTCCATCCGCAGCCGGCTCAATCCCAACCGACGCAACGACGCCGCGGGTTCCTCCACCTCAAACGTTGCGGCCCGTCCCTCGAGGGTTGTCACTCGGTGAAGGTTCATGATGACAGCATCCTCCGACGCCTCCGCGGTGCGCCTCACGCCCTGCATCCGGGCCCGTGTCATGGGCACCATCGACCCTTCAGCATCCCCTCCGAGTCCCACGGCCTGCCGGGTCGCCGCGCTCCATTGGTACACGACAGCTTCGAGCTGAATCATTCGCGCAGGCGACGCCCGGAGAACCGGCGATGTCCCGGCCGGGATCCCGACGGGTCCGGCCCCCTCCGCCCGCGACAGGCTCACCCGACGGATCCCCGACGCACGGGCGGCCTCGATCAGTGCGGCGACCGAATCCCAGGAAGCCCGCTGCTCGGCCCGCACCATCAGGACGGTCTCGGGGTCGGTTCCCAACGCCCGCAGTCGAGGTGCCAGTTCCGACAGCATGGTCGGCAGGTCGCCGCCCACGTAGTAGGGCGGCGAGGCGTCCGCCACCAATACGGTCAGCAGTTTCATCGACGCCCCAGTAATTGCCGGGCCGGTCAGTGCTTCGCCCGCACTCGCCCCCTGGTCCGTCCACAGCGGTTCCAAAGACGAGCGCCCACCATCCCGCAGGCGGCGTTCGGCCAATCGGGCTTCCAGCTCCGCGATCCTCATGCGTTGCTGGATGACAGGCGGCCATCCACTGCGGTACCGCAGCAGCATCGCCGCCAATTCCTCATTGCCCTCCTTGATCGCCTGGACCAGCGCCGCGATGGATTCGCTGTCCTCGGGCAAAGCGTCCCCACCCGCCACGACCGTCGTCCCGCCTCGTTCCGTTGCCGCCGCAACCTCGCGCGGCACTGAGGCTCCCACCGCCCCCGTCGCCGCCTCCTGATCACTGGACCGCGGCGCCATGGGCAACAGTCCCACCGCCAGCAATCCCACGCTCAACCGCTGGACCATCCCCAAGCGCGCGCTTCCGGGCGTGGGCAGCGAGATCAGCCGCCGCACCCGCTCGTGCAACGCACTGCGCGACTCCAGAATCCCCACCCACCCCAGACCTGGCGCCCGCCGCCGGACCGCGTGACGGGCCACCCGTACCAGCGCCCGCGCGTACCCCTCCGTCTCCCCACGCAAGACCACGGCGACCGTCTCGTCCACCGCCTCCTCCCGCACCCGCCGCATCCGCGCCTGCGCCACCCACACCAGCGGATGCCACCAATACACCGCCAGCAAGGCCGACTGCAGCAGGTTCCACCCCAGGTCGCCCCGCTTCACATGGGCCATCTCGTGCAACAGCACCGCTCGCATGGGCTCCGCATCCAGCCCGTCCACCAACGATGGCGGCATCACCACCACCGGCCGCCACAGACCGCACACCGCAGGTGTGCCCGCCCGTTCACAGACCACCACCCGGGGCGTCCGCCCCAGACCCAACTCCGCCGCCGCCCCGACTGCCATGGCCTCGAGGGTCGCCGTTCCCCGCCGGCCTTCCCGCACCGTCCGCCGCACCCGGACCGCACCCCATGCCATCCAGCCCGCCAAGCCGGCGAAGCCCACGAACCACCCCAGCACGCCACCCCCCCGTAAGGTCAGGCCCGGCTGGCCCACCGTGTCCTGTCCTTCGCCCGGCGCGCGATCCGCCGCGTCATGGATTCCCGCGATCCCGTCGGCGTACCCGACACGAACGTCGCCGTTGAAGACTTCCCCTCGCATCTGTTCCGCCACCGGGGCCTCCATCCGCAGCCAGTAGGCCGCCGAGGTCGGCAGGGCCACTCCCGGCGGCAACAGCAGCTTCAACGGCACCAGCAGCCAGAGCGCATGCCGGAACACGGCGCGCACCCGCCTTGCCAGCAACCGATCCAACACCAGAAGAACCAGCACCACCCCGCTCACCTGCACGAAGGCCGCCAGCGCGACCGGCATCGCCGTCTCGCCAGCCCGGTTCAGGAACTCGATCCAGGTCTTCATCGCGAATCCCATTGCGGTTCGGGGTCTCCGTCACTTCCGGCTGCGCCGCCGATGCGACCGGATCAGCGCGTCCAGCTCGTCCAGCTCCCGTTCCGACAGGCCCCGCGTGTCCAGCAGGCACTCCACCATCGGCGTCAACGCCCCGTCGAAGGCGTGCTCCAGCGCATACAACACCTCCCCGCGACGCGCCTGCTCCCGCGTCGCCACCGACCGGAAATGGGTCACCTTCCCGTCCTTCCGCGCCGTCAACAACCCCTTCCCCACCATCCGGTCCATCAACGTCCGCACCGTGCTGTACGTCCATCCCGTCGCCGCCCGCAACCGCTCCTGCACCTCCGGCGCGGTGCACGGCTCCCGCTCCCACACCGCCTTGATGACGCTCCACTCCGCCTCCGTGAGTTCGATCGGCGCCCGCCTGCCTTCATCCTTCATGACGCACCCAATCCTCTACATCCGTAGAGAACTGGCAAGCCTTTTCATCTACAAATGTAGAGAATTCCTCGGGCTCGGCGCTTTTAAATCGCCCTAAACTTCGTGCATATGCACAGCGTTTCAGTCCATTCGAGGCCACCCGTCCGTTTCCGCTCGCGGCCCTCCGCACCGGGCGGCTAGCCTGACCCCATGAAAGCCCTCCTGCCGCTGCTCGCCGCGGCCCTGCTCCTTCATGCCGCCCCCGCCACCCCCGCCGCCCAGTGGGTCACCTACGACCCCCCCGCCGGCGCGGCCAACGGCAGGCACGTCGTGATGCTGAGCGGCGACGAGGAATACCGGTCGGAGGAAAGCCTGCCCCAGCTCGGCAAAATCCTCAGCCAGCGCCATGGCTTCCGCGCCACCGTCCTGTTCAGCCAGGACCCCGATACCACCATCAATCCCAACAACCAGACCAATGTCCCCGGCATGCACCTCCTCGCCGGTGCCGACCTGGTCATCAACCAGTTTCGGTTCCGTGAACTGCCCGACGAGGACATGAAGCACTTCGTCGATTACCTGAACTCGGGCAAACCGATGATCGTGGTGCGCACCGCCACCCACGCTTTCCACTACACCCGCAACCGGCAGAGCCCCTATGCCAGGTATTCCTGGGACCATCGCGGCGAAGGCTGGCGCGGCGGGTTCGGTGCCGTGACCATCGGCGAGACGTGGACCTTCCACCACGGCGACCACGGCAAGGAGGCCGCCCGCGGCCTGGTGGATGGAAAGAACCGCCGTCACCCCATCCTCCGCGAGGTCTTCGATGTCTTCGGGCCCAGCGACGTGTACGGCGTTTCCCCCACGTTCCCCAATGACGCCGTGGTCCTCATGCACGGCCTCACCCTCGTTGGCATGAAACCCGAGGACCCGCCCAACCTGAAGAAGTCGCTCATGCCCATGATCTGGCTGCGCGATTACCGGGGCGAGACCGGCAACGTCTCCACCCTGCTCTGCACCACCATCGGCGCCTCGATCGACATGGCCAGCGAGGATCTCCGACGGCTCTTCATCAATGCCTGCTACCACCTCACCGGCCTCGAAGTTCCCGCCCGCGCCGATGCCACCCCCATCGGAGAGTTCAACCCGTCCATGTTCGGTTTCAACACCTTCCGCCGCGGCGTGAAGGTCGCCGACCACGCCCTGCCCTGAGCCCCGGTGCCGCGCCCTGGCAAGACCCTCGACGGGATACCCTCCGCCGTTCCTCCCCCGCGCTTCCCGGCCCGATGTCCATGACCCGCCCTTCCGCGTTGCCTCAGCGCCTCGCGCTCGCCCTCGCCCTGACCGCCGCCGTGGCCCAGGCGGCCCCGGTGCCCGACCAGGTGGTCGCCGACGGCATCCCCGCCCTGCCCGGGGGACTGGCGGAACGCGTCGCGCCCTACCTCGAATTCCGCATCGCCAGTTTCCAGGACTGGCATCCCCAGCGCCGGAACGTCCTGCTGACCACCCGGTTCGCAGACACCGCCCAACTCCACCTCGTGCAACTGCCCGGCGGGGCCCGCCGCCAGCTCACCTTCCTTCCCGATCCGGTCGCGTCGGGCACCTTCCTGCCCGGCGATGGTTCCCGGATCGTATTTCAACAGGACACCGGGGGCGGCGAGTTCTTCCAGCTCTTCCGGCTCGACCGCGACACCGGCGACATCACCCTCCTCACGGATGGGAAATCCAGGAACACCTTCCCTCGCTGGGCGCAGGATTCCCGCCAGCTCGCCTACGCCTCGACCCGGCGCACCGGACGCGACACGGATTTCTACCGCCTCGACCCGGTTCAGCCCGACTCCGACCGTCTGGTCGCCGAGTTGCCGGGCGGCGGCTGGATGCCGCTCGACTGGTCGCCTGACGAAACCCGTCTCCTCGCCCTCTCCTACGTCTCCATCAACGAGAGTTCCCTTCATCTGATCGACATGGCCACCGGCGAGCGGCGCCAGGTCTCCCCGCCCGCGGCCGTCCCGGTCGCCTACGGCGGCGCCCGCTTTCTCCCCGATGGCCGCCAGGCCCTGGTCACCACCGACCACGATGCCGAGTTCCGTCGTTTCGCACGACTGGACCTTGGCACCGGAAACCTCGAACCCGTGGGGCCCCAGCCCACCGGGGATGTCGAGTCCTTCGACCTGTCGCCGGATGGCCGCACGGTCGCCTGGTTCACCAACGAGGATGGCATCAGCGTCCTCCGCATCGCCGACAGCCGGTCCTGGCGGGAACGTCGGGTGCCAGCCCTGCCCAGGGGGGTTGCCTCCGGACTGCGCTGGCATCGCAACGGACGGGAAGTCGCCTTCTCCCTCGGCTCGGCCCGCGCCCCCGGCGAGGTGTATTCCGTTCACGCCCGCCTGAACACCCTCACCCGCTGGACCGAAAGCGAGACCGGCGGCCTCAACACGGCCCGCTTCGCCGACGCCGAACTCATCCGCACAACGGCGTTCGACGGCCTGCCCCTCTCAGGCTTCCTCTACCGCCCCGACCCGCGTCGCTTCCCGGGACCTCGTCCCGTTCTCGTCCTGATTCACGGCGGACCGGAATCGCAGTCGCGCCCCGGTTTTCAGGGCCGCTGGAATTACCTCGTCCAGGAGCTGGGAATCGCCCTCCTTTACCCCAACGTCCGCGGCTCCTCCGGATTCGGAAAGACCTTCGTCTCCCTCGACAACGGGATGAAACGCGAGGATTCGGTCCGCGACATCGGCGCCTTTCTCGATGCGGTCGCCGCCGATCCCCATCTCGACGACTCCCGCGTTGCCGTGTACGGCGGGAGCTATGGCGGCTACATGGTCCTCGCCTCCCTCATCCATCACGGCGAACGCCTGCGCTGCGGCATCAACATCGTCGGCATCTCCAACTTCCTCACCTTCCTCCGCAATACCCAGGACTACCGCCGCGACCTCCGCCGCGCCGAATACGGCGACGAACGCGACCCGGCCATGGCCGAATTCCTTGCCCGTATCTCGCCGCTCTCCCAGGTCGAACGAATCCGCCGTCCCCTCCTGATCGCGCAGGGTCTCAACGATCCCCGCGTCCCCGCCTCCGAATCCGAACAAATGGTGGAGGCCCTGCGCCGTCATGGCAGCGACGTCTGGTATCTCCTCGCCCGCGACGAAGGCCACGGATTCGCCAGGAAGAAGAACTCCGACTTCATGTTCCTCGCCCTCGTTCGTTTCCTCGAGGAACACCTCTGACGTCCCACGCGCGGGGCACGAAACCTTCCCCCATGATCCACCAGGGGTATCTCCGCGCAGCCGATCTCGTCCTGCTCCTCCACGCCAGCTTCGTCGCCTTTGTCGTCGGCGGCTGGCTCCTGGTCTCGCTTGGGGGCTGGTTGAAGTGGGACTGGGTACGCCGCCCGCTCTTCCGGGGCGCCCACCTCGTCGCCATCGCCTTCGTCACCGTTCAGGCCGCTCTCGGCAGGGTCTGCCCGCTCACCACCCTCGAGAATTTCCTCCGCGATCGGGCCGGCACGGAACCCACCTATCCCGACACCTTTATCCGTTACTGGGTCGGACGATGCCTCTTCTACGAGGCCGATCCCTGGGTGTTCACCGCGGCCTATCTGGCCTTCCTCGCCCTGGTGATCGCCAATCTCTGGCTGGTGCCCATCCGCAAGGCGCCCCGCAGCCCCGCTACTCCGTCTCCGGAATCCTGAGCAGTTCGGCCGCCGACCACTGCGCGGTCCGATCCGCCGTCGCGTCCCGCACCGCACGCACCATCTCCGGTGTCACTTCGCCCGCATTGTTGCCCCACTCGGGAGCCTGGCGGATGTAGGTCAGGATGTTGGCAATCTCCTCGTCGTCCAGCACCGGGCCGAATGGCGTCATGTTCCCATTCCAGGTCTGCCCGTTCACCACCATCGGCCCGGCCGCCCCGTGCAGGATGATCCGGATCAGCCGCCCGGCCCCCTCGGTCAACACCCAGTCCGAACCCGCCACGGGAGGACATTGGTTGGCCGGATTGCCCATGCCGTTCGGCTGGTGGCAGGCCACGCACCCACGCAGGGAGTAGAGCTGGCGCCCCACGTTCACCCGGTCCACCTCGCCATCGGCGCTGGGAATGCTCCGCAGATCCGCATACGGCTCGTACACCGACGCCGAAAAGTGCCCGTGATGGTAGCACCCCTCCGCGTTGCCCAGATAGAGCAGCGCCGAGATCGCCAGGAAAAAGCCCGCCGGCAGCGAATAACTGCCCGTCTTCGGACTCGCCTCCGACGACAACACGGACGGAATGGAACTGGAAGACTGCGCCTTCTTCATCGGGTCAGTATCGCCACCTCGGCCACATCGTTGGTCGCCTCTTCCTCCTCCTCTTCCGATTCCTCGCCCGGGCGGCTGAGGATCGGCGCCTCCTTCAGGGAGACCGGCGATTGCAGGCTCAAGAGATAGGCCATCAGCGCTTTCGCCTCGTCCGTGGGAACCACTTGGAATCCTTCCGGCGGTGCCGCCGGGCCGTTCAAATTGAGGGCATCGGGCGACCGTTGGCCCTCGATCGGTTGCAGCCGGAAAAGGTGCCGGTACGCCGGCATGATCGATCCCGGCATCGCACCGCGCGGGTCGTACAAGTGCCGCAACTGATACGCCACCATCGTCGGCTGCGCATTGGTGTCGCCAGCCCCCAATCGCAATCCGATGTTCGCCAGATCCGGTCCCACCCGGACATGCCCCAGCATCACCGGGTCATCGCGCAGATAGTCCTGCCCCACCGTGCGGCGCGGACCCCAGCCCAGCCCCAGATCGAACCCAAACCCCGCAGGCCGGACCAGCTGGCTGTGGCAGGCATTGCATCCCTCGCGCCGATAGATCTCGGCTCCCTGCTTCGCCAAACCAGGCCGCACCGGCGGGTAATGCACACTCGAACCCTTCACCTCAACCGCGGAGGCGCTCCCCAACTGCAGCTTCGGGCCCACCACCATCCCCCACCACGACCCCGCCAGACCCAGCAGAATCCCCAGAAAGATCAACGGTGCCGACTTCATGAACGCACCTCCATCCGGTCATCCGATACCGGCGCAGACCAGTACGCCACCACCCCGGCCATCCATTCCCTCACCGCCGTGCGCCACCAGCCCATCACGGCCAGCAGGAAGACCAGTTGCCCTGCCAGAAGGACCATGTACCCCAGCGTGCTCAATCGAACCCAGTGCATGCTTCCACGAAGCACCTCCAGAAACGGCCGGGTGCCCGAATTCAATCCAAGCCCCTGCACCACACCCGCCAGCAGCAGCGGAATGGCGATCAACCCCACCCCGATCAGCATCAGCCGCCCGTTCCAGTTCATGAGGCCGGAGTTCAAGGGCCGCCCGGTCGCCCGCTCGACCATCTCCGGCACCACCGCCATGACCGCCAGCCCGACCGCGCCGCCCACCCAGAGCCAGTCCTGCCCCTGGTGAATCCATGTCAACCGCAACACCGCCGCCGCCTGCGGCAGCCCGGCCAGATACTGAATGCCCCAGCCCGCCACGTAGGCCATCGCCGCCGCGCCCAGCAGGCGGCCCG
Source organism: Verrucomicrobiia bacterium (assembly GCA_019634625.1). Lineage (NCBI taxonomy): Bacteria > Pseudomonadati > Verrucomicrobiota > Verrucomicrobiia > Verrucomicrobiia bacterium. The sequence continues at coordinate 127,547 of JAHCBA010000009.1, read as the reverse complement.
GTCCACCCGAGAATACCGCGCCCAGCGCCCCCTCGGCGGTCTTCCACCAGTTCAGCGCAATCGACACCAGCCCGATCATGCCCAACGCCTGACCCGCCATCCCCAGGCTCACCACCCAACGGGGAAACGGATCCCCGTGCATCGTGATCGCCCAAGGCGTGAACACCGCCAGGCTCCAGAATCCGATCAGCGCCAACGGCCGGCTCGCCAACGGCCGGTTCGCCAGCAACGGCAGGAAATGAAAGACGATCCCCGCCGCGATGCCGCCCAGCCAGAGCTTGCTCACCCCGCCCGCAAACCAGCGCTGCACCAGCACCTGCGTCACCCCGCGAACCCCTTCCCCGCCCAACATCAGCAACGCCACCGTCCCCACCCACACGAAGGCCAGCAACCCCAGCAACACGAACCACGCGGAGGGATAGGTCTGCTCCTCGGTCCGGGTCGCGAAGGTCATCCATCCGGCCACCCCGACGAACGCGGCCCCGATCACGGCGAAGGTCATCGCCCAAACCGGCATCTCCAACCACTCCCGGCCCGTCGAGTAACCCGCCAGGACGCCGACGACGCCTCCCAGGATTCCCAGGTTCCAACAGGCCCCCCCCAACCCGATCAGGAATGGCGCCTGCAACCGCTGACGCGACGCCCGGGCCACCACCCACAAGCCCACCGCCATCGCCGCCTGCCCAACAAAGCCATAGACCAGCGCACTCCAACCCGCCGGCGCCAGCCTCCCGTACCCAAGCCACGCATGGTCCGCTCCCAACCCGGGCGCATGCAGCTTGATGGAGGCGACGAGCAACAAAAGGGTCCCGATGACGCCCCAGGCCGCCGCCTTGGGAACCAGCAGGCAGGCCAGCCACCGGCACGACGCATCCACCTCGGCCAATGTGGGGACCCCCTCGCGCCCTGTAGGCGAATACGTTGACGGACTCATGCGATGCGAAACAGTCGAAGGCTCCCCCTCATCCACTCACTCCCATGCTCATTCCCACTCGCTCGGAGCCTCCGGGGGCGGGGGCGGAACGAAGAAGGCCTTCCCGGCACGTTCCAGCAGCGCGGCACGCGCCTGGGCCGGATCCCGCCACATCTCCACCGTCATCGCCATCGCGATGTCATTCGGCAGCCGGACCAGGTTCTTCTCCTGATCGATCCATGCGGCGGTGGACAACTCCAGGGCCTCCTTCTGCCTCGTCTCCGCCAGAACCTTCGCCCGCTCCGAGGCGCGCGCCTGGTTCACGTCCGGCACCGACGTGTAATGCCTCAGCGCCAGCACCAGCACCAGCATCGTGAAAAACGCTCCGATCACCCCCACCCAGTTCAGGGTGGCCCGCGAACAGCAACCGTTATCCGGGCTCAATGCGCACCTCCCTCTTTCCCACCCGCACTCAGGTGGATTCCAAGACACTCCGCCATCCGGGGATCCTTCTGCGGAAACGGCGCGTGCCCCCTGAAATCACGGATGAAGTACGTCGCCAGCACGCCCCCCATCAACGCCAGACAGCTCAGATCCAGCCAGTGCACCACAAATCCCTCCGGATGCAGCACCGGCATGATGTTGAACGACAGGTCGCAGAAATGCATCAGCCACGCCCATACCGCCATCGGGATCATCACCGTGTAGGACATCTTGGTGTCGATGCGCAGCAGGATCAGAAAGGGAACGAAGAAATGACCGAACACCATCAGCAGCCCCACGCTCCACCACGACCCCTGCTCGCGTGCCACGTACCAGAAGGTCTCCTCCGGAATGTTCGCGTTCCAGATCAGGAAGTACTGCGAAAAGGCGATGTACGCGTAGAACACCGTGAAGGCGAAGAACAGTTTCCCGAGATCATGGTAGGTCACCGGCTGCACCACCGCCGACAACGGGCCGGTCCGCTGAAGATGCAGCACGATCACATACACCGTCGCCACCGTCAGCCAGACGCTCGCCGCAAAGTAATACACCCCGTACATCGTCGAGAACCACTGCCACTGCAGTGACTTCATCCACAAAATCGCCCCGAACGTCAGCGTCAGCGCAAACACGAAAATTCCCATCGCCGACAGGAACCGCATCCGCCGGGTGCAGGAGGCCGCCCCGGTCCGATCCTGCTCGACCGATGCCTTGCGCAATTCCCGGGTGAGCCAGTGCCAGGTCCATAAGAGGCCCAGTGACACCACCAGCCAGGCAGGGCGGTTGAACAACTGCTTCTTCGCGTACAGCGCATGGTCGGTCGCCGCATCGGAGTGCATCCAGGCAAACAGCGCCTTCTCCGGCCCCGCAAACAGCGCGTTGAAGGCGATCGGCACGAAAAACACCGCCATCAGCGGCGCCAGACAGGCCAGATGCTCGGTCACCCGGCGGATCGGCACCGACCATTGGGCATCGAACAGGTGATGCAGGATCACCAGAAACAGCCCGCCCAACATCAGGCTGAGATAAAACATGAACGCCAGCAGCCAGGAAAAGGCGAACTGCTTCTGCAGCGAGGGAACCACAATCCCCAGCAGCACGCCAAACCCGCCCACCACGGTGAGCAGGAAGGGCAGGCGCGTCAGCCAGGGCGGAGCCTCGGCGGAGACCGGAACAGAGGGTGAAACGGCGGCGGTGGAGGCCATGGCAGACTATTTGAGCGTCACTCGGACGGTTTCGGGTAAGTCCTCGGGCTGGCCAAGGCGCGACAATTGCAGCGCTCGCATGTAGGCCACGATCGCCCAGCGATCTTCAATCTCGATCTGGGCTCCATAGGGCCCCATCAGGCCGCTCGGACTCCCCATCTGGATCACCTGGTACAGGTAGCCGTCCGGCAAACGCACCCGGGCCTCATCGGTCAACGCCGGAATCGCCGCATGGCCGAACCGCTTGACGATCCCGTTGCCGTCCCCGGTCGCACCATGGCACGGCGTGCAGTGGATCCCATAACGCTCCCGTCCCCGCGCCAGCAGGCGCTCCGTGACCGGAAGCGGAATTGATTCCACATGGTTGGTCTGAACCGCCTCACGGCCCGTGATCACCGGGTGATCCTCGAAGCGATGCACCAGGTTGCCACCCACCCGCACAGGCTCCAACCGGGGCACCGTGCCCGCCACCCAGGGTCGCGAGGTCCGGGCATCCTGCCATCCTTCAAATCCGGCGACCGCCTGCGGTCGCAGCTTCAACTGCCGGTCCATGTCATCCCAGATCTCAATGGGCGGACGCCGCGAGGTCGAGCCGCGCGGCCCGGCAACCACCACCACCAGCACGCACGTCAGGGCGAATAGGGCGAGGAAATAACGCATGGTCAGTCCTCCACCGTCTCCACATTGCGCCCCCCGACCCGTTCCAGCAGTTGCCGGGTCTCGGTCTCGGAGAACTTGGGATCCGCGCATTCAATCACCACGAAGATCTTGTCATGGGTGACCTGCCGGAACCGGGGATGCTTCAACAGCGGATGATAGTGGCGCGGCAGCCGGTTCAGCAGGGCCATTCCGAACAGCGTCCCGAACGCCCCCAGGAGAATGGTCAGCTCGTACGCCACCGGAAACGAGAAGATCGGGCTGAACAGCGGCTTGCCGCCCACGGGGATCGCGTAATCGATCTTCCCCATCCACCAGATCATCAGCATGCCCAGCGTGAACCCGGTGGTGCCCCCGACGAAGGTGAACCATCCCACCCGCGAGTTGCGCAGGCCCATGGCCCCGTCGAGCCCGTGGATCGGATACGGCGTGTGAACATCCCACCGCTTGTAGCCGGCTTCCCGGATCGCCTCGGCCGCTCTCAACGCCGCCGACGGCGATTCCACCTCGGCCATCAGCGCATAGGGTCGTGCGTCGGTGCTCATCAGTGTGTCCCTCCCAACCGGGCGCCGCCCAGCGGATGATGCGGGTCAGCCTGCGGTGTGACCGCCTTCACCTCCGCAATGGCGATCATCGGCAGGAACCGCATGAACAACAGGAAGAGTGTGCAGAACAGCCCGAAGCTGCCCACGAAGGTCAGCACATCCACGTAGGTCGGGCTGAAATATCCCCAGCTCGAGGGGAGATAGTCGCGGTGCAGCGAGGTCACGATGATGACAAACCGTTCGAACCACATCCCGATGTTCACCACGATCGAAACCGCAAACACGAACCACATCCTCGTCCGGCACCACTTGAACCAGAACAGATGCGGGCTGATCACGTTGCAGCTCACCATGATCCAGTACGCCCACCAGTAGGGTCCGAAAGCCCGGTTCTGGAAGGCGTACAATTCGTACGGATTGCCCCCGTACCACGCGATGAAGAATTCCATCGCGTACGCGTACCCGACCATCGAACCGGTCGCTAATATCACCTTGCACATCAGTTCGATGTGCCGCGTGGTGATCACATCCTGCAACCCGCAGATGCTCCGTAACGGCACCAGCAGCGTCAGCACCATCCCGAACCCTGAGAAGATCGCCCCGGCCACGAAGTAGGGCGGGAAGATCGTCGTGTGCCATCCGGGCACCTGCGAGACCGCAAAGTCGAAGGACACCACCGAGTGCACCGACAACACCAGCGGCGTGCTCAACCCGGCCAGAATCAGGTACGCCTTCTCGTAGTTGCACCAGTGCCGGTTCGATCCGTTCCAGCCCAGCGCGAACAACCCGTACAGGAATTTCTTCACCTTCGACACCGCCCGGTCCCGCATGGTCGCCAGGTCCGGAATCAACCCGGTGTACCAGAACAACAACGACACCGTTCCGTAGGTCGAGACCGCGAAGACATCCCACAGCAACGGCGACCGGAATTGCGGCCAGATCTCATTGGCGTTGGGAAACGGAATGAGATACCCCGGCATCAGCGCGTACCAGATCCGACCCGTATGCACCACCGGGAAAATTCCGGCGCACACCACCGCAAAGAGCGTCATCGCCTCGGCCGCCCGGTTGATCGAAGTCCGCCACCTCTGCCGCAACAGGCACAGAATGGCGGAAATCAGCGTTCCTGCATGGCCGATGCCGATCCAGAAAACGAAGTTCGTGATGTCCCACGCCCAGGCCGCCGGCTGGTTCAAGCCCCAGACGCCCACCCCGGTCGAGATGAGATACACGATCATGCCGAACATCGTCAGCATGCCGGTCATGCTGATCGCCAGGGCGATCCACCACCACGTCGGCGTCTTCCCTTCCGCAATGCCCGCTATCTTGTCGGAAATCCACGAATGCGGACGCTGGTTCAGCACCAGCGGCACGCGCTCCAGCTCCGGCGGAGGCGCGACGACGTACGGTGGGATCTTGTCGATCGCGTGGGCCATCAGTGTCCTCCCTCCTGCCCGGCCGTCCCTGTCGTCCCCGCGGCCGCCCCGTCATGGGCCGCTCCATGCGGGGTGAATGGATCCGAGTGATACATGATTTCGTACTCGCGGATGCTCATCGGCACCTCCTGGTAGTCGGGCATCCGCGGATTCGGATTTCGCAGCTTCGCGAGATAGGTGAGGCGCGGCCGCGTGTCGAGAAAGCCAAGGACCGTGTAGTCCCGGGGATTCTTCTTCCACTGGTTGACCCGGCTGCCCGCTTCGAGCTGGTTGCCGAAGACGATCGCCTCCGCCGGGCACGCCTGCTGGCACGCCGTCTTCAAGCCGTCCCGGTCGGTCACCTGCACGTCCCCGCTGGCCCCCGCCTTCACCTTGCGCGCAATCTTCGCCGTCTCGATCCGCTGGGTGCAGAAGGTGCATTTCTCCATCACCCCGCGCATCCGCACCGACACCTCCGGGTTCTTCGCCATCCGGATCAGTTCCAGCTCCGAGGCGCTTCGCCTGGCCAGCGGACCGCGGTACAGGTAACCGCGCTGGCCCATCGACGTGTCGCCGTAGTTGCCCGGGCGCTTGTTGTAATCGAAATAGTTGAACCGCCGCACCTTCCACGCGCAGTTGTTCGAACAATACCGCGTCCCGACACAGCGGTTGTACGCCATGACATTGAGCCCTTCCGCGTCGTGAACGGTCGCGTTCACCGGGCAGACGCTTTCGCACGGGGCCTTCTCGCAGTGCTGACACATCATCGGCTGTGTCACCACCTGCGGATCGTCAATCCAACCCTCCCGCCACTGTCGATCGTCCGAAATCAGCTTGTTGCGCTGGCCCTTGCGGTACCCCGTGAAATACCGGTCGATCCGCAACCAGTGCATCTCCCGGCCCCGGATCACCTGATCCTTGCCGACGATCGGGATGTTGTTCTCGCTCTGGCACGCGATCACACAGGCACCGCATCCGGTGCAGGCGCTCAAGTCGATCGACATCGCCCACTGATGCAGATCGCTCTTCTGCTCCTCCGGCCGCTCCTCGTAGGGCGTCTTGTAAAGGGGCTTCGGATGGCCGTCCGGACCGACCGGGATGTGCCCGGCGTGCGCCTCCAGATCGAAGTTCTTCGCAAACCCCGGGAACTTCTGGAACTGCGCAACGTTGGCCTCGCGCACGATCGGCCGCCCGCTCATCGCCCAGTGCGTCTGCGTGGTCGCAAAGTCGAAGGTCTGACGGGTTCCGGTCAGCTTCGCCCCCGGCACCATCCAAGGCGTTCCCGTCGTCCTCAACACCCCGGCGTTGAATCCGACCGGCTTCCCCTCGAAGCACGCCACCCGCCCCGGATGCGTCCGCCCATACCCAAGGGCCAGGGCCACCGTGAAATCCGCCATGCCCGGCATCACCCAGATCGGTGCCGACAGGCTCCGCCCCCCCACCTCAATCGTGACCCGCTCCCCATTGGTCAACCCCAGCTCGGACGCCGTCCGCCGGCTGATCAACGCCGCATTGTCCCAGGTGATCTTGGTGATGGCGTCCGGCAGCTCCTGCAGCCAGGCGTTGTTCGCCCACCGGCCGTCGTCGATCTTGCCGTCCCGATGAAACACCAGCTCGATCCGGTCCACCGCCGGCACCGGCAGCCGGCCCGCCGCACTCACCACCTGCGTCACCGCCGCCGCATCCACCGTCGCCGTCTGGGGACGCGAGGCGCTGTCCTTCACGAATCCATCGTGCAGGAACCGGCCCCAGGCCTCCTCCGACCGCGTTCCCGCCAGCTCGAAGAAGGTTTCCCGGACCATGTCGTACCCGCGTGCCGGACTTTGACCGGCCAGCCGTCCCAGGAACTCGACGTCGGTCAATCCACCGAACAGCGGCGCAATCAGCGGCTGCACCGCCACGAGAGTTCCATCGCTGGTGCGTGCATCGCCCCACGACTCCAGATAATGCGTCGCCGGGAAATGCCAGTCGCTGCGCTCCGTGGTCTCGTCCTCGTAATATCCGAAGCGCACCACCGTCTTCGCCTTGCGCTGGGCCTCCGCCCAATTGAGATCCGCCGGCGCCGCGTACACCGGGTTGCCCTCCAGCACGATCAGCGTCTCCACCTGCCCCGCCTGAAGCGCGGACGCCAGTTCGGCCAGCGTGCCGTCCTGGGGAACCGGGGCGGGACGGTACTCGACGGTCCTGCCCACCGCGCCCAGCGCCCCGTTGATCGCATGCGCCAGAACATGCACCGCCAAGGGCTGACTGTGCCCCGGCAGAACCAGCGCGTGTCCCCGATGGGCCACCAGATCGGCGGCGCATTCCGCAATCCAACGCGCATCCACCCCGGCCGGCTGCGGCACCGCCGCGCAAGCCTCCCGAAGCGGTCCCTCGGGCAGAATCGCCGCCGCCAGCGCCGCCGTCAGCGGAAACACCTGGCCCGCCGCCAGCCGCAACCGATGGTCGGCGTTCGCCCCGGTCACCGACATCAGCGCCTCCGCGATGTACAGCCGGTTCAACGTGTCGTGGACCGTCTCCGCCTTGCGGCCCCGGGCAAAGCCCCGGCTGTACCGCGCGCTTTCCTCTTCGCGACCCAGAAAATCGCAGTCGAGCGAGACGATGACCTGCGCCTGGTCCACCCGGTAATACGGCCCCACCGGCTGTCCGGTGGCCACTTGCGCGCCCTGACGATGAATGTCGAAATCGACCGATTCGTAGGTGTACCAGCGCGCCTGGGGACACTTCTGCGCCAGCGCCGCCCGCATCCTGGCCCGGGAGGGCGACGTTCCCCGCCCCGCGAGCACCGCCAGTCCCTTCCCGCCATTCGCCGCCGCCCCCCGCCCGAGTTCGCCCAGAAACTCCAACGCCTCCTCGCGCGATACCGTCACTCCGCCCCGCAGGAACCTGCGACTGCGGTCCGGGTCGTACAGGTCCAGAATCGACGCCTGCGCAAAGACATCGGTCCCGCCGTTGCTATCCGGATGGTGGGCGTTGCCCTCGACCTTCACCGGACGGCCGTCGTGCTGCTTGGCCACCAGCGGCACCGCACCGGTCCGCGTCGGCAGTGCCGTCGCAAAGTACTGCGGCACGCCGTGGACATACCCCTCGGGCTGGCGGCCGAATGGAAATATGCGTTCCTCAGGCCGACGGCATCCCGTGACACCCAGGCCGGCCAGGGCCATCGACGCCCCCATGAGCTTCACGAAGGTCCGCCGGGTGGTGGGATCGGTCAGTTCACTCGCACCCGCGGGGAACTCCCTGGCCAGTTGCTCCTGAAACTCAGGAGTCCCTTCCAGATCGTCGAACCCGCGCCAGTAGCGGACGCCGGACTCCGGCTCGGGACAGGGAGGCGGAATGGTCTTCATCGGTGGCAAGTCGAGCAGTTCTGCGACGACTGGATCTTCCAGTCATGGACCGCCTTGAGCATCGCGTCGCGGTGGGCCACCGGATCTTCCGGCTGCCAGTTGAGGTCGTACACCAGCTTCGGGTCGCGCAGGAAATCCTGCGGGTTTCGATGGCACTCGAGGCAGAAACCCATGCTCAGCGGCTTGGCGTGGTACACCTCTTCCATCCGGTTGACCTGCCCGTGGCAATGCACGCAGCTCACCCCCCGGTTCACGTGCACCGCGTGGTTGAAGTACACGTAGTCCGGCGTCTTGTGCAGTTGCACCCACGGAATCGGCGTCCCCGTCGCGTAACTCTCCCGCACCAGTTCCAGCTTCGGATCGCCCGGCAGGACCGCGTTGTGGCAGTTCATGCACGAGGAGGCCGAGGGCACGTTCGAGTACCACGACTTCTCCACCCCATCGTGGCAATACCGGCAGTCGATGCCGAGCTGGTCCACATGGACGGCATGCGAGAAGGGCACCGGCTGAACCGGCTGGTACCCGACCCGCGTGTATTTGGGCGTGAAGTAATACCAGACCGCCGCGCTGACCGCCGTTCCGGTCAGGATCGCGCCAATGGCAATCAGCCGCGGCAGTCGGTTGGTCCACCTGGGAAATATGTCGGACATGAGTCGGCGCCGCGCTTGAGGCGCGGCATTTCACCAGCAAAGCGAAACGTGTGTCAATGCGAGGACGAACCCTGGACGTTCACAGCCGCTCCACGCGGCCACCTCCGTGGAACGGATCGCGACAACGCCGGAGTTGGTAGCGGACCACCCGCCAGATGCGCAAGCGCGCAAGCACCCGGGGATAAGATTTCCACGGGGTTAATACCCATCATTAGGCCCAGCCCCACCCCGTTCCCTCATCCTCCCACGAACTCGCTCCCCGCCGCGTCCGCAAACCGCATCCCCTGCGCCGTCAGCCGGAATCGATCCGCCTCCTCCACCCCCCAGCCCCGCCCCTTCAGGGTCGCCATAGCCGCCGACCAGCCTTCCCGCAAATCGTACCCCGTCGCCCGCCGGAATGCCTCCCACGGCCAACCGGCGTTCATTCTCAATCCAAAGGCCGCCACCTCCCCGGCCCGCGCCAACCCCGACAGCCCATCGACCCATTCCCGTGCGCTCGCCCCGGTATCGATGGCCTGGCAGTACGCCTGCGTGCTCGAAACCTGACGGTATCGCACCTCCCCCTCGTACCCGGAGGCGCTCGGCCCCAACCCGGCATACCGCCCGCCCCTCCAGTAGTTCACGTTGTGCCGGCACGCCCGCTCCGGAAGTTCGCCCCCCGCCCCGTCCCGCGCGAAATTCGCCACCTCATACTGCCGGTACCCCGCCCCGTCCGCCGCCTCAACCCACCGCTCGTACATGCGCTCCGCCAGTTCCTCGTCCACCTCGAACTCCCCCGCCCGCAATTGCGCGAACAACGGCGTGTCGTCCTCGTAGATCACCTCGTAACACGACAAATGCTCGCTCCCCATCGCCAGCGCCTCCCGTACCGTCGCCTCCCACGACGCCATCGTCTGCCCCGGAATCGCAAACATCAGATCCAGATTGATGTTCTCGAACCCCGCCCGCCGCAGCACATCGTACGACCGGAACACCATGTCCCGGCTGTGAACCCGCCCAAGCCGGTCCAGCAATCCCTCGTCCAGCGATTGCACCCCCAGCGAAATCCGGTTCACCCCGCCCGCTCGAAGCAACCGTGCCTTGTCTTCCGACAGCGTCGCCGGATTGCATTCCACCGTCCACTCCCCCACCCCCGACAATCCCAAACCCTCCCACACCCCCAACAGCAACTCCCACTGGGATAACGTCAGCAACGACGGGGTTCCGCCCCCGAAAAAGACTGTCTCCAGCGGCCTTCCCCAACTGCCGCTTCGCTCCCGTATCTCCCGAACCAGCGCCCCGACATACCGGCGGATCAACTCTCCATCCGCCGACGTCGAGTAAAACGCACAGTACTCGCACTTCCGCGCGCAGAACGGCACATGGATGTACACACTCCGCGGCTCGCTCGCGCTGCCCGGTCCTCCTGAAAATGCAGGAACCATCGGGAAAACCCTAACCCGCACGGCACCCCGCCCCAAGCCCCGCGTTCCGTCTGGCCCTCCGGCCGGTGCATCCCGGCGTTGCGGGGGAGGAGGCAGCGCATCGGGGGGACGAGCTCTGCGAGTCCTCAACCCAACGCTCCACTCCGTTGCGGCCTCGTGGAACCCGGCCCTCCGAAGCGCCGCCTGGCGGAGTTCGCACCACTCCCCACAACTCCGGGATGCGCGGCCCTCCGTCTCCCTTCAATCCGCCGGCCGATGCACGTTCTGCGCCTTCAGCCCCTTGTCGCTCTCGATCAGTTCGAACTGGACCAGTTCCCCCTCCTTCAGGGTCTTGAAGCCATTGCCGGCAATGGCTGAGTAATGCACGAAGACATCGGTTCCCGCTTCGTTGGAGATGAAGCCGAAACCCTTCTTGTTGTCGAACCACTTCACATGACCGCTCGCCATAACTACGGGTGGGTTAGTTGCGCGATTGTTGTCCCGGCTACGCACCTGAATACCCTGAACGGCACCTAAGCGCGTCTTCCTCCTCTGAAACGACAACCCAGTGGCTGCCTCACGGGATTCACGGGGTGCCGGATTCAAACGGGATTCTCATAGGCAGGTCAAGCTAGACTTCATTCGCAACCGACATTTCCACGCCCGCCCTCGCCCCGCTCGACCCCGCCCCTTCCCCCCTGTTACCCTCGAACCAGTGATCATCGCGCCATCCCTGCTGGCTGCCAATTTCGCCCGCCTCGACCGGGAGGTCACCCGTGCCTCCCGCTCGGGCGCCGAATGGCTCCACCTCGACATCATGGATGGTCACTTCGTCCCCAACCTCTCCTTCGGCCCCGATCTCGTCGCCGCCCTCCGGCCCCTCACCCGCCTCTTCTTCGATGTTCACCTCATGTGTTCCCGCCCCGAAATCCTCATCGAACCCTTCGCCAGGGCCGGCGCCAGACAACTGACCGTCCACGCCGAACTCGGCACCCGCGTCGAACCCCTCCTCTGGAAAATCAAGTCCCTCGGCCTGCGCGCCGGCGTGGCGGTCAATCCGCCCACCCCCATGCGCGCCCTCCAACCCTTCCTCCGCCATATCGACCTCCTCCTGGTCATGACCGTCAATCCCGGCTTCGGCGGCCAGTCCTTCATCCATGAAACCGTCCCCAAAATCCAACAGGCCCTCCGCTGGCGCTCCGAAACCGGCCTCGCCTACCGCATCCAGGTGGACGGCGGCGTGACCTTCGAAACCGCCCCGGAATGCGCCCGCGCCGGCGCCGATACCTTCGTCAGCGGCACCGGCCTCTTCCGCCAGCCCAATATGACCGCCGCGGTCCGCCGCTTGCGCCGGTTGGTCACCGAAGCCGCCCCCACCCTCCCGGCCCCCGAACCTCTGCCCGAGGGCTCCTGACCCCGCGCCGCCCCCCCCCGCACCATGCCCCCGCGGTCCCGGCTGCCCCTCCCCTTCCGGCGACCCCTTCCCGGATTCGCCCTCGCATTGCTCCTCCTGGCCGTGCTCGTGACCCTACTCGCCCGCCGGCATCCCCCCCCTTCACCCGACCTTCCCGCTCCGTCGTCCCCCGCGTCGTCTTCCGCCTCCCTCACCCCCCAGACCCTCGCCGAACTCACCGCCATCGAGGCCCGCGAAAACGCCCTGCGCGACTCGCTCTGGCAACCCGAAATGATCGCCCAGCAGCACGGGCGGGTCATCGACGAACTCTGGGATGCCCTCAACGCCGCCTCCGATCCCTGGCTCCTCCTCCATACCGCCCCCATCCCCTCCCTCGTCTGGCCCGCCCCTCCCCAAACGGAATCCCTGCCCCACGGCATCCAGCGCTGGTTCGCGGAATCACACCCGGACACCCCCGCCCAGCCCGGCCCGGACTGGCGCGCCCCCCTGGAAGCCTGGATCCGTGAAGGCTGGCAACTCGCGCAAAGCGAATGGCGCCATGTCGCGTTCCAGCCCGCCTCCGCCGCCGACCCCGCCGCCAGCACCTTCCTCATCAACCTCCACCTCACCCGCGATGCCCCGCCCGCCCGCGCCCAGGTCTCCGCCCGGGTCCGCATGTCCTGGCCCCATTCCCCCCCAAGACCCGGCCCAGCCGCCCTCGGCCCCATCGTGGTCGAACACTTCGAAACCGTCCGGCGCCACGGTCCGCCCCTCTTTCAACCGGCCGCCGCCATCGAGGTGGACCCCTTCCCCCGCACGTCGTGGATCGACCCCATCATCCCTCACGACCTCGATGGCGATGGCCATGACGAATGGTTGCTGGTCGCCCGCAATCTCGTCCTCCGCCGCCACCCGGATGGCCAGTGGTCCACTTCAGAACTCACCCCCCATCATCCCGGCCTGATCTTCACCGCCCTCCTCGCCGACTTCACCGGTAATGGCCGGGCCGACCTGCTTCTGGCCGTGCGGACGGGTCTCGTCCTGCTCCGAGCCGGACCCGGCGGCGCCTTCGATACCCCCGCCGAAGAATCCTGGCGCGCCCCGGAACCCTTTCACTACGCCCAGGCCTTCACCTGCGGCGACATCGATGGCGACGGCCTCCTCGATGTGTTCCTCGGCCAGTACCGCGTCCCCTACCAGGGCGGCCAGATGCCCCATCCCTACTTCAATGCCAACGACGGCCCCCCAGCCTACCTCCTCCGCAACGTCGGTGACGGCCGCTTCGAAGACATCACCGCCTCCGCCGGCCCGGAAGCCCGCCGCCACCGGCGCAGCTACGCCGCTTCCTTCGTCGATCTCGACGGCGACGGACACCTCGATCTCCTGGTCACCAGCGACTTCGCCGGCCTCGACGCCTACGCCAACGACGGCACCGGCCGCTTCACCGACCGCACCGCCGAGTGGTTCGATGACCCGGCCGGATTCGGAATGGCGCACGCCCTCAGCGACTTCGATGCCGACGGCCGGCTCGACGTGCTCCTCGTCGGCATGCCCCAGACCACCGCCGACCGCCTCGAATCGCTCGGACTCGAACGGCCCGGCTTCGAATCCTGGGCCCGCCAACGCGCCCGCATGACCTTCGGCAACCGCCTCTTCTTCGGCCAGGCCGCAGGCGGCTTCCAACAACGGCCCGCCGGAAAAGCCATCGCCCGCGCCGGCTGGGCCTGGGACGCCGCCGCCGCCGACCTCGACCACAACGGCTTCCCCGACCTCTATTTCGTCAATGGCCACGAGTCCCGCGCCTCGGTCCGCGATTACGAAGTCGAGTTCTGGAACCACGACATCTACGTCGGCGACTCCACCCCGCGCCCGGCCGTGGACGCCTACTTCTCCGGCAAGTTTGCCTGGACCCGGTCCCATGGATGGTCCTACGGCGGGTACCACCCGAACCATCTCCACCTCAATCTCGGGGGCGACCGCTTCGTCGAGGTCGGGCACCTCTTCGGTCTCGCCATCCAGACCGACTGCCGCAATGTCGTCGCCCACGACATCGACGGCGATGGCCGCCTCGATCTCCTCGTCACCACCCACGAAGTCTGGCCCCGCTTCCGCCAGGCCGTCCGCCTTTATCGCAACGCCATCGAGACCGCCGGACACTGGATCGCCTTCCGCCTCGTCCCCACCCCCGGTGGCATCCCGCTCCCCGGCACCACCGTCACCCTCCGCACCCCGTCCGGCACCGCCACCCGGGTGTTCGTGACCGGAGACGCCTTCCGCGCCCAGCGGGCCCCCATCCTCCATTTCGGCCTCGGCGACTCCGCCCTCGTGGACGAAGCCATCCTCCGCTGGCCCGGCGGACGCGAACAGCGCATCCCCAACCCCGAACCCAACCGCACCCACCTCGCCCCCGCCCCGGGGTCACATCTCTGAATTTGACAATTGCCCTCCGCCCTCCGCCCTCCGCCCTCCGCCCTCCGCCCTCCGCCCTCCGCCCTCCGTCACCCGTTCGGCCGCCAGTACCGCAACCGCAGCGCGTTCCCGATCACAATCAGATCGGACAACCCCATGGCCGCCGCGCACAGGATGGGACTGAAGAACCCCAGCATCGCCAGCGGCACCCCCACCGCGTTGTAGAAGAAGGCCCAGAACAGGTTCTGCCGGATCGTCCGCAGCGTGGCCTGCGAAATCCCCAGCGCTTCCCGCAACACGCCCAATCCCCGGCGCATCAGCACCACGTCCGCCGATTCCCGCGCCACATCCGCCGCCTCCCCCACCGCAATCCCCAGGTCCGCCCGCGCCAGCGCCGGCCCGTCGTTGATGCCATCCCCCACAAACGCCACCCGCCGCCCCGCGCGCTGCCACGTCGCCAGCGCCTCCGCCTTCCCCTCCGGCCGGACCTCCGCCATCGCATCCCCCTCGGCAATCCCCACCCGCTCCGCCAAAGCCCGCACCGCCGTCGCCGCGTCGCCGCTGATCAGGCACACCCGGAATCCATCGCGCCGCAATGCCTCGACCACCCCAGCCGCCTCCGCCCGGAGTGCATCCTCGAGCTCAAACGTGGCCACCCACCGGTCCCCAACCGCGAACCCAACCCGCCCAAACCCGTCGTCCTCCTCCCCCGCGACCGTGTCCAATGGCACCCCCGCCACCCCGCACCCGCGCAGCCATCCCAACGAACCCAGCCGATACACCGTGCCGTCCCGTCGCCCTTCGATGCCCTGCCCCCGCAGCTCGCGCCACCCGTCCCAGGCATACGACGCGCTTCCTCCGCTGGGGCCATGTCCATTCGCGACTCCGAAAGACGCCACCGCACGCGCCACCGGATGACGCGAGCCCGACGCCAGCTCCGCGGCCCAACCCAACTCCGCACCTCCCTCTCCCACCCCCCCGCCACCGCCGTCCCCTCCGAGAACGCGCCGTACCGTCAACTGCCCGTGCGTCAGCGTGCCCGTCTTGTCGAACACCACGGTGTCGATCCGCCCCGCCTTCTCCAGCGCAACGCCGTCCCGGATCAGTATCCCCCGCAGCGCCGCAGCGTTGGTCCCGGCCATGATCGCCGCCGGCGTCGCCAGCCCCATCGCGCACGGGCAGGCGATGATCAACACCGCCGTCGCATGGATCACCGCCAACGCCCACGGACCCTCCGGCAGTGTCATCCGCCATAAACCCGGCGCCACCGCCTCGTGCACGCCCCGCGCCCAGTCCGGAGCCAGTCCCCACACCGCCGCTGTCGCCAACGCCAGCAGCACCACCACCGGCACGAAGATCGCGCTCACCCGGTCCGCCAAACGTTGAATCGACGCCCGGCTGTTCTGCGCCCGCTCGACCACCGCCACGATGTGCGCCAGCACCGTCTCCCCGCCCGTCGCCGTCACCCGCGCCACCAGCCGTCCATCCGTGTTCACCGTTCCCGCATACAACCCCGCCCCACGTCCCTTCTCCACCGGACGCGACTCGCCCGTCAGCATCGATTCGTCCACCGCTGACGCCCCCTCGATCACCTCCGCGTCGGTCGGCACCCGGTCCCCCGGTCTCACCACAACCCGGTCGCCGGTCCGCAGATCCCCCGCCGCCACCTCCCGTTCCGAACCGTCCTCCTCCAACCGTCGGGCCGTCGGCGGCGCCAGACCCAGCAACGCCCGCAGGGCCGTCCCCGCCCGCGCCGCCGCCAGCGCCTCCAGCCAATGGCCCACGCTGATCAACGTCAGAATCGCCGCCGACTCCATGAAATAGACATGCCCGCCCGACCCCGACAGCACGATCCACAGGCTGAACCCGAACGCCGCCGTCGAGCCCAGCGACACCAGGGTGTCCATGTTCGCCCCGCCCCGCTTCAATTGTTCCCACGCCCCCCGATAGAACCGCGCCCCGCCCCACACCTGCACCGGCAACGCCAGCCCCAGCGCCACCCACGGGTACCAGCCCGTGTGACCCCAGCCCATCACCCATTCCGACACCATCAGGAACACCGTCACCGGCGCCCCCAGCCACACAACCGTCAGCCACCCGCGGCCCGGAGTGCCGGCCGCCCGGGACGCCTCCTCCGCCTCCTCCCGCCGCGCCGGGAACCCAACCCCCGACACGGCCCGCGCCACCGCTTCCGCATCCCGCGCCGCCCCCTTCTCCCACCGCACCCGCAGACGCCCCGCATCGAGATCCACCGACGCCATCGCCACCCCCGCCACGCCCTGCGCCGCCTCCCACACCCGCCGGGCGCAATTCTGGCAGGTCATCCCCTCGACCCGCAGCCGGTCATCATCTCCAAGGCGCGTGGCATCCGGTTCCTTCATCGTGCTCTCCTCATCGCCGGACCCGTTTCACCACGGCCCCTTCGGCCAGTGCGTTTCGATGCCCTGGCTCCGGATCCATGTCTGAAACTCCGCCAGCAGCGGCGCCTTCTCACGCACCGCCCGCGCCGGTTCCCCCTTCCGCATCGCGAACGCCACCAGCGACCCCACCGATTCCCCGATGTTCCATTCCACCGGATGCAACCGGTACGCCCCGTTGGTCACGTGCGTGGTCCCGATGTTCTTCGCCGCCGGCAACAGGTTCTCCATCCGCACCGGCAGCAGCGCTCCCAGCGGCACATGAAACGGCAGCGCATCGAAGTCGATGTAATTGTCCCCCGCCGAAGTCGGGTGCAGATCGATCGGGTACTGCCCGATCCCCACCGAATCGAAATAGACCTCGCTCGTCACCTCCGACTCCTTCCGGCCCAGCGCCTCGGCCCGTGCCTGCGTTCCGCAATGCTGTTCGAGAATCGTCGTCACCGCCCGGATCCGCCGCGCCTCCCGCACGTAGGGCGCCTTCGCCATCCCGTCCTCCGTCCCCAGGAGATCCCCCCGCAACCGCAACCCCGGCCACCCCGTCCCCCCATCCAGCCGCGGCGCCTCCGTCTGCATCCAGTACAGCAGCGACAAACTCAACTGCCTCCCCCTCTCCACATGATGCGCATACGCCTCCGGCGTCACCCCCACCAGGTTCCCCAGCAGATAATCGTTCTGCGGCCAGTTGATCAGCGAGATATCCCCGTCGTAGCTCCCCGGCAGGAAATTGGCCGCCGCCGCGATCCGCCGATACACCCACAGGTTCAGCCCCGGCCCGTCCTGATCCTGTACCGGACTGAACCCCAACCGCCGCGGCTCCAGCGTCCTCGGATGCGTGTACTCCCACGACAGCAACCGGCCCGGCCACGGGGGCGTCAGCGACGGCACATACTCGCGCCAGAATCCGTACTCCCTCGGACGCTCGATGGTGTGGTCCTGTCCCGCCACATGATCGATCGCAAAGCACACCGTGAACGCCTGCTGGTTCCCCGGATCCTTCCGTTCCGGCGCGTGCAACTCCCCCGTCGCCGCACGTCCCTCCGCCCCCGTCACCCATTCCGTTCCCGTCAACGGCAACAGATCCCCCAACTCCGTCGCGTCCACGAACCACGGCGCCCGCAACACCCGGTCCATGCCCGTCCGATCGCTCCGCACCCGAACCGCCCGGACCCGGTCGCCATCCACCTCCGCCCCCACCGGCCGGTGTTCACGCAGCATCGTCAACCGCCCCCCCGCGGCGTACACCGCCAGCATCCCTTCGATCACCGCCAGGGCCACCCGCGGCTCATGACACAACCGCGACACCGCTCCGTTGCCCGGATTCAGGTTCCACCGCCCCCGCGCCGCCTCCGTCAGCGGGTAATGACGCCGGTAGTACTCCCGGATCCCCTCCCGCAACGCCCGGTACGTCCGCGTCGCCCCGAATTCCTCGATCCACCGATGCTCGTCCGGCGGCACCCCCTGCGATGTCAACTGTCCCCCCAGCCAGTCCGTCTCCTCCGTCAACACCACCCGCAGCCCGTTCCGGCACGCCGCCAGCGCCGCCGCCACCCCGCCCAGCCCGCCTCCGCAGATCACCACATCCCCCGTCAACTCCCGTCCGAATCTCCGCCGCGCCTCCGACGCACCCGCCGTCGCCCGCGCCCGAACCGCCCCTCCGGACACCACTCCTGGTGACAGCACTGCCGCCGCCCCGCTCTGCGCCAGAAACCGGCGCCGACTCCACCCGGCGCCCCCTCGGATTGATGCCGACTTCGCCATGGCCTTGAAGACCCGCATCATGCCGCCGCCAGCCCCCCATCGTCGAGACCTGGGCCAATCGGGTCAAATCTCGTGCCGCAATCACCGCTTCAGCGAAGGGATGACCTCCAGGGCCAACCCGCCCCACCATCCAGTGCCCTTCCATCTTCCCCTACCGCCGCCACGCCGGGAACACCCGGTCCACACGCTTTGCCGACTGCACCAAGCCTTCCTCATCCACCACCACCTCCAGCGCTCGAAAGGAACGCCCCGGCGTCACGGCCGCCGCCTCGATCGACTGATAGACCCATTCCAGCCGCACGCCGCCCCCGGGATCCAACCGCGCCATCGACGCCGGACCGAACCAGCTTTCCAGGTCGGATTTCCGCGTCCGCCCTGGTACCACCCGTGCCATCGCCTCCGGATCCAGCCATGGCCCGACGCTCCGGGTGTACAGCAGGGTCCAGCCTTCCAGCACGCCCCGATGGTACAGGGTCCGCTCCACCCGGCCGTCGTCTCCATACCGCACACTGAACTGCCGGATCTCCAGCGCTTCCTCCCGATCCCGAATGCCATACCGCCCGAAGATCGACTGCCAGACCTCGTAAGTCTCCACGGACAGCCCCATCCCCGATTGCTCCAGGGTCGTCGGGTTTCCCAGGACGGCCCGCACCTCGTCCCGGGTCTGCCCTTCCCGCACCTGCCCCGCCAGCGCCGGTCCGAACGGCTCGACCGTCCGGCATCCGGTCCAGACAAGCACAAGCCACCCCATCGCCATTCCCATTCCCAAGCCGGCCCGGCCCGCTCGGCTCCCAATGCCAGCCTGAATCAACGTTCCAAGCGGATTCATACCTCCCGCCTATCGGAGTTGCCGCAGCGGCGCAAGAAAGGGGACCCGAAGCACCCGTTAATAAGGCAGGCGCATTTTGTTGACTCAAGAGCGTGGCAATAAGGCAGGCAGGCTATGTTGACCCCAAGATCCTGACTGCTGACTGAGGCGCCCGACCCGATCGCGACGTCAACAAGGCTATGCCTGTCTTTCTATTTTATTGGGTCCGTTTCGCCATCGAATGGCCTTTCCCACTGGCCCACGGCTCTGGCCCACGGCTGATTGCTGGGGGCTGATCGCTTGGAGAGGGTGCCTGCCGGGTGCGGCATCGTGGGGCGGCCGAAATCCGGGCCACTCTGCGCAACCTTGCCAACGGTGCCTGCGAACGGTCGAAGCGTGCCGGACGCACGGAAGCCGGCACCTTGGCGTGCTGGTGCCGCTGCCAGACCTTCCCGAAGGCCCTCCCCGCGCTGCGGCAGTGAGGCCGTCGCTCAGGATTCCAAAACGGGGCTTGCCAGCATTTGATCCGGGCGTCTAGGGTCTCCGCCCCTTGTCCGGGAACCTGTTGGACTCGCCGGGATCGTCCCCGTGCGGAGCGGGCTTCCCCAAGGTACCGGCTTTATGTCAGTCAAGATTCGTCTCAAGCGAATGGGCGCCAAGAATGCGCCGGCCTACCGGATCGTGGTGGCCGACGCCCGTTTTCCCCGCGACGGCCGCTTCATCGAGGAGCTCGGCAGCTACGACCCCAAACGGACCGGCGTGAACTACACCCTCGACCTCGAACGTGCCAACTACTGGCTCGGCGTCGGGGCACAGCCTTCCGAAACGGTCGCAAGCTTCATCAAGCAGTCGAAGCGCGCCGCCGACGCCCCGGTCGCCTGATCCCCCGCACACGTCGCTCCCCGCCGCTCCGAACCGCCCACCAACCCCCTTCCCGCCACCCCATGCAGGACTTTCTCGAGACCGTCGTCCGCGGAATGGTCCAGCAGCCGGACGCCGTTCGCATCGAACCCGTCCAGGGCCGCGGCGAAATCATCTATGAAGTGCGCGTCCATCCCGCCGACATGGGCCGGTTGGTGGGCCGCCGGGGCAATACCGTCAACGCCATCCGCACCCTTCTGGCCGTCGGTGCCGCCAACAAGGGCATGCGCTGTTCTCTCGAACTCATCGACGAGGACGAGCCCGGCAGCGAGGCACAGGCCTGACCGAAACCGCCGCGGACGCTGCTCCGCGGCCCGACGGAGCATGAAGATCGACGTGCTCACCCTCTTCCCGGGCATGTTCGCCGGGCCGCTCGACGAAAGCATCGTCCAGCGCTCCCGCGAACGCGGTCTCCTCGATCTTCATGTCCATCAGTTGCGCGACTGGACCCACGACCGCCATCGCACCGTGGACGATCGCCCCTTCGGCGGCGGTCCCGGCATGGTGCTCAAGTGCGAACCTGTCTTCGAAGCCGTCGAAAGCCTCCGTGGCACCGGCTCCCGCGTCGTCCTGATGTGCCCGACCGGGCGCCGGTTCGATCAGGCCGCCGCCCGCGAACTCGCCGCCCGACCCCACCTCATCCTCCTCTGCCCAAGTTACGAGGGCATCGACGAGCGTATCCGCGAACTCCTTGTGGACGACGAATTCTCCGTCGGCGACTTCGTCCTCACCAGCGGCAACCTCCCGGCCATGATGGTCATCGACGCCGTAACCCGCCTCCTCCCCGGCGCCCTCGGCGATGATGCCTCCGCCACCGACGAATCCTTCAGCCGCGGCGAACTCGAATACCCCCACTACACGCGCCCGGTCGAATTCCGCAGCCGGCGCGTCCCGGAAATCCTTCTGTCCGGTCATCACGCCGCCATCGAACGGTGGCGCCGGGAACAGGCCCGTCAGCGAACCATGCAGCGCCGCCCCGACCTCCTCGCCGCCCCGGCGTTGACCGGGGGGCATCACCACGAAAGCGACTTATGAACCAGGCATTGTTGGACAAGATCGAATCCGAATTCCTCAAGAAGGAAGCCCCGGCCTTCAACATCGGCGACTCCGTCCGTGTTCACACCAAGGTCATCGAAGGCGAAAAGGAACGAATCCAGGTCTTCGCCGGCGTCGTCATCGGCCGCCGCGGCCATGGCATCAACGAAACCTTTACCGTCCGCCGCATCAGCTACGGCGAAGGCGTCGAGCGCGTCTTCCCCATCCACTCCCCGCGCATCGACAAGGTCGAGGTGGAGCGCCATGGCGATGTCCGCCGCGCCAAACTCACCTACCTCCGCGGTCGCGTCGGCAAAGGCGCCACCCTGGTGAAGGAGAAGACCACCTCCTCCCAGGCCGCCTGATCCGCCGGTCATCCCCTGCGGACCACGCCGCGCCACCCCCCTCCGTGGCGCGGCGCCCCAGGATCTGCCGTGCCGCGGCCCCACGCTTCCCATGGCCCACGGCAACCCGTCGTCCCTGCTCGACTTCGAACGGGATCTCCTGTCCCGCGGCATCGCCCGCGCGGCAGGAATCGATGAAGTCGGGCGTGGTCCCCTCGCCGGACCGGTCGCCGCGGCCGCAGTCGTGCTTCCCCCCGACTGGATCCGCGCCGGTCTGCCGCCCGAACTCCATGGCCTGACCGATTCCAAACGCCTCGCCCCCGCCCGCCGCGAACGCTTCGCCGCCTTCCTCCTCGCCTGCCCCCACGTCCAGCAGGCCGTCGTCTTTGTCGAAGTCGGGGAAATCGACCGCCTCAATATCCTGCGGGCCACCCAGGTCGCCATGCGCCGGGCCATCGCCGTCCTTGCCCCCGCCCCCCAGCACCTGCTTGTGGACGGCCTACCCGTCCCCGATCTGCCGGCTCCCCAGACCGCCCTGGTCGGTGGCGACGCGCGCAGCGCCTCTATTGCCGCCGCCAGCGTCCTTGCCAAGGTGGCCCGCGACCGACGCATGAACGACTACGACCGAACCTGGCCCGACTACGGATTCGCCGAGCACAAAGGCTACCCCACCGCCCGCCATCGTGCCGTCCTCGCCCGTCTCGGCCCCTGCCCCATCCATCGCCGCTCGTTCGCCCCGGTCCGCGACCATCCCGTCCTCCCCCTTGCCCCATGACCCTCGCGTCCCGACTGCGCTCCTGGCTCGCGGCGGTCGGCCTCCGCAAGCCGCAGGCCCGGCATCTCCAACGCGGACATCTCGGAGAACAGGCCGCCCGCGCCCACCTTCAGGCCACCGGCCTCACTTTCCTCACCGCCAACTTCCAGTCCCGTCGTGGCGAAATCGACCTGATCTTTCGCGATCAGGACTGCCTGGTGTTCGTCGAGGTCAAAACCCGTTCCAGCGAGGTCTGGTCCCGCCCCGCCGCCGCCGTCAATGCCCGCAAACGACGTGCCCTGTCCCGCACCGCCCTCGACTACCTCAGGCGCCTCGCCGAACCCCGTGTGAAAATCCGCTTCGATGTCGTCGAGGTCCTCCTCTCCGCAAACCAGGTCCGCGACATTCGACATCTCCCGGGCATGTTCACCCTCTCCCCTCCCCTGCGGCACGGCTGATCCCATGCCCGAACTCCCCGAAGTCGAAATCCTCGCCCGCCACCTCGATCCTCTCCTCCGGGGATCCCGCATCCGCCACGTTGAGATCCTACGACCCCGCATCCTCCGGCCATCGGATGTCGCATCCTTCCAACACCTCCTGAACCACCGCGTCGTCGCCAAAGTCCGGCGCCGCGCCAAATACCTCCTCTTCGACCTCGAACCCGATCCCGCCGGACGTCCCTCGCTCCTGCTCGGGCACCTCGGCATGACCGGCCGCATGTACCTCCAGCCCCGGGATCGCCCCCTCGCCCGTCATGCCGCCGCCGTATTCGACCTCGATCCCCAACTCTGGATCTTCGAAGACCCGCGCGGGTTCGGACACCTCACCTTCGATGATCGCCCCCTGGCCAGCCTCGGACCCGAGCCCCTGTCCGACACGTTCACACGCCCGGCCTGGCACCCGGCCCTCCGCCACTCCCGCCAGCCCATCAAGATCCGGTTGCTCAACCCCTCCGTCGTCGCCGGCATCGGCAATATCTACGCCAGCGAATGCCTGCATCTCGCCCGACTTTCCCCCCGCCGCCCCGCCCACCGGCTCACTGCCGCCGAGGTGGACCGCCTCGTCGCCGCCATTCGCCAGGTCCTCTCCGAAGCCATCCAGCTCGGCACCGCCCTGACCCTCAATTTCGGTCCCGCCCCCCAACGCGACGCCCTGTTCTACTACGGAAGCGATCCCAACACGCCCGCAACCGTCGCGGAAAGGTTTCGCGTTTATGACCGCGCGGGGCAACCGTGCCCCCGTTGCGGCACCCCCATCCGCCGGTCCGTCCAGGCCGGCCGCAGCACATTCGACTGCCCCAGATGCCAACGATGAATCCCCGAATCCATCGCTCCACTGCGTCCCCTCATCCCCGTTTCCCACGGCCGGTCCTCGCCCTCCTCCTCCTCCTCCCGATCGCCGCCGCCGCCGCCCTTCCCGGTGCCGATGTGCGCCGCGACCCCGTCGTCCAGGCCGTCGAACGCGTCCTCCCGGCCGTGGTCAACATCGGCACCCTCGCCGTCGAACGCGCCGACCCCTACGAACAAATGCTCCGCGAGTTCTTCGGCTACCGGCGCCGCGCCCCGGACACCCTCTACAGCAGCGGTTCCGGTGTCGTCATCGACGAGGAAGGCTGGGTCCTCACCAACTTCCATGTCATCCGCGATGCCGCCCGCGTCCGGGTCACGTTCTCCGACCGCCCCGATCCCATCGACGCCCAGGTCGTCTCCGTCTCCGAGGCCAATGACCTCGCCCTCCTCCGCCTCGCTGCCCAACCCGGCCAGCGCTTCCCCAGCCTGCCCTTCGCCGCCGACGACGACCTGCTCCTCGGCGAAACCGTCATCGCCCTCGGCAATCCCTACGGCCTCGGCGGTTCCGTCAGCCGCGGTATTCTCAGCTCCAAGACCCGCCGCGCCGAACGCGACGGTGAACCCATGGCCCCCGAAGACTGGCTCCAGACCGATGCCTCCATCAATCCGGGCAACAGCGGCGGTCCCCTCGTCAATCTCCGCGGCGAACTCATCGGCCTCAACGTCGCCATCCTCGCCCAGGCCCAGGGCATCGGCTTCGCCATCCCCATCAAACGCATCAACGCCGCCCTCACAGGCATGTTCTCCCCGGAAGCCACCCGCGGCCTCTGGTTCGGTGCCACCGTGCGCGGCTCCCGCCCCCCACTCCTCATCGCCGAAATCCAACGCGACAGCCCCGCCGACACCGCCGGCCTCGAACCCGGCGACGAAATCCTCTCCCTCGACGGTCGCTCCCCCCGCTCCGCCCTCCAGTTCTACCGCGCCCTCGGTGCCACCGGTGACACCGCCCGCCTCGTCATCCTCCGCGGTGACCAACGACGCCAGCTCAACGTCCGCCTCCTCGCCGAGGCTTCCGTCTTTAACGCCGATTACCTCCGCCGACGTCTCGGCCTTTCCCTCGAACCCGTCCCCGCCGACATCCAACGCCAGCTCCGCCTCGACCTCTCGGCCGCCCTGATCGTCGCCGACGTCGAACGCTCCGGCCCCGGCGCCACTGCCGGCCTCACCCGTGGCCAGATCCTGACCGCCCTCGATGGCCATCCCCCACGCGATATCGTCATCCTCGGCCGCTCCCTCCATCGCCGCCCCCCCGGCGACACCGTCACCCTCGACCTCCTCTCCGCCCGCCGACGTGGCATGCTCCTCAGCCTCAGCGAGGCCCGCGCCCGCCTTCGCCTCCGCTAAACCGCTCCCCGACTCCCGTCTCCCGTCCTCGGTCCTCCGCCTTCCGCCTTCCGTCCATGAACCCCAACCGGGCATGGTCCGGTTCGTGAAGCGTGACCCCGCCTCCCGCCGCCCAGGCCTGCCTCGACGCCTCCCGGCCTTCGCCATCGCGGCCTTCGCCATCGCCGCACCGGCCCTCGTCCTGTCTTCCCGCGGATCCCCCGCCCCCGATCTCTTCGAACTCCACCCCGCCCTTGAATGGTCCGTCTTTGCCGAGGCCCCCATGGTCGTGGACCCCGTCGCCCTCGCCTTCGATGAACTGGGTCGCGCCTATGTGGTCGAAATGGGCGATTACCCCTACGGCTTCGGTCCCGATCGCAGCCCCGGCGGAACCGTCCGCCTCCTCGAAGACCTCGATGGCGACGGTCGCGCCGATCGCGCCACCCTCTTCGCCGGGAACCTCAGCTTCCCCACCTCGATCACTCCCTGGAACGGCGGCGTCCTGATCGCCGCCCCGCCCGACATCCTGTTCCTCCAGGATACCACCGGCGACGGACGCGCCGATGTCCGCCGTACCATCCTCACCGGCTTCCGTCTCGGAGTGACCGACAGCAACGTCAACGGCCTCCGCTGGGGACCGGACAACTGGATCCACGGCGCCAACGGTGGCAACGGCGGCGACCTGTCCTCCCCCCTCAGACCCGGCGATCCCCTGCGGCTCGGCCACCGCGACTTCCGCTTTCGACCCGGCACGGGCGAGTTCGAGCCGACCTCCCACAGTGGCGGAGGCTTCGGACTGGTCTTCGACGACTGGGGCCGCAGCTTCACGACCTACAACATCGACCACATCCAGCAACGCATCGCCCTCGCCGCCGATGTCTCCCGCCATCCCGGCCTGCCCCCGGTCGAAACCACCCACAGCATCTCCGATCACGGGGAAATGGCCCGCATTTATCCCATCTCCCCCGCTCAAACCCGGCCCAATCACCCGGAACAGGCAGGCCACTTCTCCGCAGCCGGCGGCATGGGCTTCATCTCCCACCGCGACTGGCCCGCCGCCCTCCGCGATTCCGTGCTCGTCTGCGACGTCGTCGGCAACCTCGTCCACCGCGATCTCCTCGTCCCCAACGGCCCCATCCTCACCGCCACCCGGGCCCCCGAGGAACAATCCTGCGAGTTCCTCGCCTCCCGCGATCCGATGTTCCGCCCGGTCGGCCTCGAATCCGGTCCCGATGGCGCCCTCTACCTGCTCGATATGCGACGGGAAGTCATCGAACACCCCGACTACATCCCTAGGAAGCTCCTCGAAACACAGGACATCCGCGCCGGCGACGGCGAAGGCCGCATCTACCGGATCGCCCCCCGCGGCTGGACCGCGACCCGCGACCTCCCCGGCCGGCTCGCCCCCGCCGATTGGGTCTCCCTGCTGGATTCCCCCAACCCATGGACCCGCCTCACCGCCCAGCGCCTCCTCGTATCCCGCGGCAACCCGGACGTCGTTCCCGCGCTGCGCCAGCTCGCCCGTTCCACCCGGGAACCCGTCACGCGCATCCAAACCCTCCGCACCCTCGAAGGTCTCGGCTCGCTCGACGACGATACCCTCGCCCTCGCCCTCGAAGACCCCTCGGCGCCGCTGCGCGCCCAGGCCATCGTCCTCGCCCGGCCCCGTGTCCCGACATCGCCCCGGTTCGGCGAGGCCGTCGATCGCCTCCTCGCCGATCCCCACCCCGAAGTCCGATTCCAGGCCGCCTGGGCCGCCGGTGACCGTGACTGGGTCCGGGCCCTCCGGTCCCCCGGCTTCGCCGAGCTCATGAAGCAGGACCACGCCCACCCATGGTCCCGTCGCGCCGCCCTCAGCACCCTCGGCCCCTTTGTGCATCGCGTCCTCGGATCGATCCTCTACGACCGCCAGTTCTGGCAGGACATCACCCCGCCCAAACTCGACCTCGTCCGGGAAACCGCAGAAGTGATGGGCGGCACCAATTTTGTGCCCCCACCCTCCCCAACCCCTGCCGATCGGAGATTCGGTCGCCTTTGGGCGGAAGACGTCGGCGATGGCGGCCGCTCAAACGAGCCGACGGAAGTGTCCCTCCCCGCCCTCCGCCAACTGCCCGAGCCGGTGCGCCTGGCCTTCCTCGAAGGCTTCTCCGCCGGCTGGGCGCGACGTGACCCCTCCGCCCCGTCCCTCTCCCGTTCGTCGCGCGAACAACTCACCACCCTGCTCAACGCCTGGACCGAGCCCCCGGCCATCCTTGGTGCCGCCTGGCGACTGGCCCGCCAGGTCGGCATCGAAATCGGCGAATCCCCCCGCCGCCAGCTCGCCCTCCACCTCGACCGTCTGTTCCAACCGGACACCGGCTTCGACACGCGTCGCGACATCGTCCGGCTCCTGGCGGTCGGCGAATTCGATCAGGTCGGCCCCGTCCTCTTCCGCCTCCTCGACGGCCGCGAACCTTCCGCCCTCCAGCAGGCCGCCCTCGCCGTCCTCCGCGACCACCGCGAACCCGCCGTCGGCGAAGGTCTCGTCCGCCATTGGCCCTCCCTCGCCCCGGCCGTGCGCCCCGCGGTCGTCAACCTCCTCGTCTATCGCGGCCCCTTCAATGCCGCCCTCCTCGATGGCATCGAAAACGGCACGCTCCCCCTCGGTGAACTCAACCTCGACCTCGAACATCGCCGCCGTCTCCTCCGCCACGCCGCCCCCGACATCCGCAGTCGCGCCGCCGCCTTCGTCAGCGACGAGGAATACGCCAACCGCAGCGCCCTCGTGGAGGAATGGCTCGCCCGCCTCCCTGAAACCGGCGACCCCGCCCGTGGACGTGCCGCCTTCGACCGCCTCTGCGCCCAATGCCACCACGCCAACGGCCTCGGCCACGCCGTCGGCCCGGACCTCAGCCACCAGGGCCACCGCAGCATCGAGGACCTCGTCTCCAACACCCTCGATCCCAACATGGCCATGAACCCCGCCTTCGTGGCCTACACCGCCGAAACCACCGACGGCGACGAGGAAACCGGCATCCTCCACGCCGAATCCGCCACCACCATCACCCTCCTTCAGGCCCTCGGCCGTACCGTCGAAATCCCCCGCGCCCGGCTCCGATCCCTCCGTTCCCTCGGCCGATCCCTCATGCCCGAAGGCCTCGAAGCCGGCCTCTCCCCCCAGGAACTCCGCGACCTCATCGCCTTCCTCCAGCAACCCCCGGGCCAAGCTTCCCCCGCCGCTGCAACCGCCCCAACCAATCCTTCCCATTGAATCCCGTCCTGCCCCTCCGTCCCCGCCCCGCCCGCGACGGCACCCTCCTCGCGCTGGCCCTCCTCGCGCTCGCGCCCCCCGTGTCCGCCGCCGACACCGGCTCCGGCTGGTTCAAGCTGCTGAGCCCGAACTTCGAGATGTTCAGCAACGCCCGGGAATCCGAAGGCCGCCGGCTCCTCCGCGAACTCGAAACGTTCCGTCACGTGGTCTCCCACTTCGTCGGACTCACCAACGTCCAGCGCCGCCCCGCCCGCGTGTACTTCTTCCGCGACGACGCCACCTTCCGTCCCTTCAAGCCCCTCTACGGCGGCCAACCCCGCCCGGTGAGCGGCTTCCACGCCGAGGATCCCCTCGACTACACCCTCGCCCTCAGCCGCCAGGCCCGCGGCACCATCACCATGCGGGTGATGTTCCACGAATACACCCACCTCCTCACCGCCCGCGAATTCCGGCATGCCCCCGTCTGGGCCCACGAAGGCCTCGCCGAAGTCTTCTCCACCTTCCAAAGCGACGGCGACCGCTTCGACATCGGCATCGCCCTCACCAACCACGTCCACTACCTCCAGCGCAATCCCCCCGGCCCGCTCCTCTCCATCCTCAACACCACCCGCGACTCCCGCGACTACAACGAGGAACTTCGCGCCGGCCGTTTCTATGCCACGTCCTGGCTCCTCACCCACTACCTCCTCTTCGCCCGCGAAGGCTTCCGCAGCAACGTCCTCTCCCGCTACGCCATCCTCTGCGCCCAAACCACCAACCATCTCGACGCCTTCCGCGTCGCCTTTGGCCAGACGCCGGACCAGCTTCAACCCCAACTCGCCGAGTATCTCCGCGGCGGACGCTACACCGTCGTCCGCCAGACCTGGCCCGACCTCGAATCCAGCCGGCCCCGACGTCAACGCCTCGAACCTGGCGAACTCGACCACGCCCTCGGACGCCTCCTGCAATCCGTCAACCGGCCCCAGGACGCCCGCCTCCGCCTCGAACGCGCCGCCCAGGCCGCCCCCGACAGCCCACGTCCCCGCGAGGCCCTTGCCCTCCTCGCCTGGACCGAACGCGACCGTGACGGCATCCGAACCTGGGCTGACGAAGCCCTGCAACGGAACTCCCGGGACGCCTTCATCCACTACCTCGCCGCCGAAGTCGCCTATCAGCGCACCGCCCTCGAACCGCTCCCTGCCGCCACCCGCGCCAACCTCCTCGCCGAAGGCCGGCGCCTCTGCGAACGCGCCCTCGAACTCGATCCCCTCCTCGCCCCCGCCCATCATCTCCTCGGCGTGTACGTCCTCGCCGCCCATCCCGGTGCCCCTGCCCTCGCCGCCGTCCACGTCCGGGAAGCCCTTCGTTGCGATCCCCAGTACCGCCCCGCCGCCCTCACCTGGGCCTCCCTCCTGGCCGCCCAGGGCCAGTTCCATGAAGCCCGCCGCGTCCTTGCCGCCCTCCTCGCCGGCCCCCTCCCCCAACCCCTCCGCGACAAAGCCCGCGACGTCGCCGCCGAAATTGAGCACCGCGTCAATCGGGATCCCTGACGTAACCTCCAGAACCAATGGCGCCACGGTCTTTGTCATCGAAACCCGCATGAACCGAGTCGCCCGCCCCCTGACCCTCACCCGCTCGGTGCATTTGATTCCGCTCCAATAAGGCTTTCAAATAATAGGACAGGCGTTTTATGATGACGCACACTTAGATTATAAGCCAGTCCTTTTATGATTGACGCCCTGACCGGATGCTCTACGCTCCAGCACCTACATCAATTCCCATCCACCCATGAGAACCCCTCGCATCAAAGCCGATCCCTCCCTCCCGGCGGTCTATCACTGCATGTCCCGCGTCGCCGGTCGCCTTCCTCTCCTCGACGACTCCGCCAAGCACAAACTCCTCAACATCCTCCACCACCTCGCCCGATTCTGCGACATCGACATCATCACCTTCTGCATGATGTCCAACCACTTCCATCTCCTCATCCGCGTCCCTCCCAAACCCCTCCCCGACTCCATCCCGGACGACGTCATCCTCGCCAAACTCGAGGACTTCTACGGCCCAAAGGCCACACTCCCCACCCTCGCCCGCGCCGCAGTCAACAAGGGCCAACCCATCCCCGACGACATCCGCCAGGCCGTCCTCTCCCGCATCGCCGACCTCTCCATCTTCCTCCAGGAGTTCAAACAACGTTTCTCCCGCTGGTATAACCGCCGTCACGACCGCACCGGTTACCTCTGGGGCGAACGCTTCCGCAGCGTCCTGGTGGAAGACTGCCCCAGCACCCTGCGCGCCATCGCCGCCTACATCGACCTCAACCCCGTCCGCGCGGGCCTGGTCAACGATCCCAAGGACTACCGCTTCTGCGGCTACGCCGCCGCCCTCACCGGCGACAAGGTCATCCGCCGCGGAATCATGGGCTTTCTGGAGACCCAGGACTGGAGCGCTGCGTCAGCGGAATATCGCCTGGCGCTTTACATGATTGGCGGGACGTCAGGGCGGAGCGACAAGCGGGTGCTGGATCCGGAGGCGATCCGGGCGGAACTGGCGCGGGGCGGACAACTGCCGCTGGGCCAGATCCTGCGGTTGCGGATCCGGCACATGACCGACGGGGTGTTCCTGGGATCGAAGGAATTCGTGGACCAGATGTGGGAACGGCACCGGGACAAGTTCGGCAAGCGGCGCAAGAGTGGCGCTCGGATCATTCGAGGCGCCCCAATCCCGGGACTCACCGTGTTGCGCGATCTCCATGTCGATGCGGTGGGATGACACTCCTCCCTGGAAGGATATGTCTGTCGTGGCTGCCGGATATCGAAGTAAGAATTGCACAACAAGCGGACACTTTGCACCTGCCCAAAACGTGGACTATGGCCGTTAGCTCAATGCCAGACTCCCGCGGTTGCCAGGCCTTCTTCACAACCAACCTCCCACGGCCACCCAACCCTTCCACAGGGCCATGAATTCCCCCGAATCCCCCAAATGAGATTGGCTTTCCCTGGGACACCCCGGTAGAAACCCAGGATCCCAATGCCCCGATGAATGTCCGCCAGGCAAACCGGAAGGGACCCATCCCCAGGCAGGCCTCCAATCCCAGTCATCGCATCGATCAATCCCTCCCATGAGGTCCGACCGTCCCCACCCCCACCTGTCTCCGCGAGGCTTCACTCTCATTGAACTGCTCGTGGTGATCGCCATCATCGCCATCCTGGCCAGCATGCTCCTGCCGGCCCTGGCGCGCGCCAAATACCAAGGCAGCCGCACGCTCTGCCTCAACAACATCCGCCAGCAATACCTTTCCCAAATCCTCTACGCCGACGACCATGCCGGCAGATTCCAGCAGCACGACGACGGCAGCCCGGATTACCACCGGCTCAACGGGCGGCGCGACAGCATCGTGGACAGTCTTCGCGGCACCTACGTCAACAACACCTGGATCCTCATCTGTCCCATCACCGCCAAGTCTTTCGGCCGCCTCTGGCTCAACTATGCCAGTCCCGCCAACTTCGCCGACCGTTCCACCCGCGACTACGGCGGCTGGGACACCACCGCCGCCAACGTCTATACGCCCTACATGTGGCTCGCCAACTTCCCGGGCATGCGCTTCCAGTCCCTGAGCGGGAGCCGCGACCCCGCGGCCGACGACATCGAGCCCGAATGGCCAAAGAACACCAACGAATGCGACTCGCGACGCGCCTTCATCACCCACCGCATCAGTGACACTCCGGGCACCAAACTCTGGGATGTCGGCCACCTCGGACGCTTCGACGCCGGCTCCGTCAGCCGCCACTTCCTTGAGTTCTCTCTCACCCCCGACCAACCGGTCGGTCAGGCCGACGGAAGCGTCATTGTGCGCCCGAAGTCGCAGGTCAAGAAGCGCGTCGTCGGCGGTCCGGGCAACAACACCGCCTACTACTACTGACTTCCCCTACTGACTTTCCGCCTGACCCCAATCCACTCCCGCTGGCGCGCCCCCCTCTTCCCCCCTGACTGCCCCTTCGCTACCCTCTCCCCGACTTGGGCGCTTCAACCACCGATCCCAGCGCTGCCTCCCTGGCCGTCTCGCTCGCGCGCTCCCCCGCGATTCAGTCCCTCATGGGACGATGCAACGCATCCTCCCCCTGCCCTGTTCCTGGCATTGCCGCGCCGGCGCAGATCTTCCTGACCGCCGTCCTCCACCGCGCTCAACCCCGTCTCCCCATCGTCCTCGTCCTCGATGGACTCAAGGCCCAGGAAGCCGCATTCCAGGACCTGCAAACCTGGTTGCCCCCAGGCACGGAGACCGGCCCGCTGTTGTTCCATCCCGACTGGGAAGTCCTGCCCCACGAACCGAAACTCCCCCACGTCGATGTGGTCTCCGACCGCATCGAGACCCTGATCACCCTTCACACGTCCGCCCCCGACACCCCCGCTCCCGTCGTCGTCACCACGGTCACCGCCCTCCTTCAACGCACCTTCTCCCCCACGGCCCTCCAATGCCGGTTGCGCCGACTCCGCCCGGGAGACATTTGGGATCCTCTCGACCTCGTGGAATGGCTAGAGGACCAGGGTTACGAGCCGGAAGCCCAGGTCTCCCAAAAGGGAACCCTCGCCCTTCGCGGCGGCATCGTGGACGTCTGGCCTCCCGCCGCCCCGTGGCCGGTCCGCCTCGAGTTCTTCGGCGACGAACTCGAATCCCTGCGTCAGTTCGATCCCCAAACCCAGCTCTCCAACGAACGCATCGACACGATCACCCTTACCCCAGCCGGAGAACTCGGCCTCCTCCGCCAAACCCTGCAAAAGGCCCCTCCTGCGGAACCGCCCCACAAAGCCCAGCCGCCCACCCCGCCCCTTGGCACCCTGTTGGATCACCTTCCTCCACAGGCGCTTTTCATCCTCTCCGAACCAGCCCGCCTCGCGGAGCGGGCGCAAACCTACGCCGCCCTGATTCCCGCCGGGGGCGATCCCTTTCTCACCCCCTGGACCGAACTACTCGCCCAGTCCGCCGGCCGCGGCGATCTTCGTCTCGAACTGACCGACGAGGAACCCGTCCCGGGCGATGCAGCACCCTGTAACACCCCTTCCCTGCACTGGCCCAGCCTCGAGATCTTCCGGCCGCTCGGCTCGCGCCCCCCCGAACCCGCCGTCGCCGAAGCCCAGCGTCGCGAATTCTTCGAACAGCTTCACCGCTGGCTCCGGCGCGGCCTGGCGGTGCATGTCCTCTGCAACAATGACGGCGAACGCCAACGCTTCGCCGAAATCTGGTCGGACTACGCCCCGCCCCATTCCCCCGCCACCGATCCGCCCCCAGCCCCGTCCGTCCCCGCCGCCCCGCACCTCCACATGGGCGCCCTGTCCCGCGGCTTCCTCTGCGAGGCCGAAGGCTTCGTGGTCGTCACAGACGCCGAAATCTTCGGCCGCTACAAAATCCAACGCCCGCGCCGCCTCAAGTCAGCCCACGCCCAAACCTCCCGCTCGCTTCTCGACATCGACTTCACCGAGTTCGAAGACGGCGATTACGTCGTCCACATCGAACACGGTATCGGCCGCTTCTGCGGACTTCAGACCGCCCCGGCCACCCCCGGCCATCGCGGCGCTCCCGGTCGGCCCGGCCAGGAATGCCTCGTCATCGAATACGCCCCCTCCCAACCCGACGCCCCGCCGCCGCGCCTCTACGTTCCCGTCTCGGAGGCGCATCTGGTCAGCAAGTACGTCGGTGCCGGCAAGGCCCAGCCTCCCCTCCACACTCTGGGAGGCACCCGCTGGGCCAAGGCAAAGAAGGACGCCGAGCACGCCGTCGCCGATCTGGCGGCCGATCTTCTCGAGATTCAGGCCGCCCGCGAATCCCAGCCGGGCCACCCCTTTCCCCCGGACACCACCTGGCAGCGCGAATTCGAGGCGTCCTTCCTGTTCGAGGAAACCGTGGACCAGCAACGCGCCATCGAGGCCACCAAGCGTGACATGGAACAGCCCCGCCCCATGGACCGCCTCATCTGCGGGGATGTCGGCTTCGGCAAGACCGAAGTCGCCATTCGTGCCGCCTTCAAGACCGTCATGGGCGGCAAACAGGTCGCCATCCTCGTCCCCACCACCGTCCTCGCCCAACAGCACTTTCGCACCTTCCGGGAACGCATGAGCGACTACCCGGTTCGCGTCGAAGTCCTCTCCCGGTTCCGCACCCGCCGCCAGCAGCGCGAAACCCTCGAAGCCCTCGCCGCCGGCTCCGTGGACCTGGTCATCGGCACCCATCGCCTCCTCCAGCCCGACGTGTCCTTCAAGGACCTCGGCCTGGTCGTCATCGACGAGGAACAACGCTTCGGCGTCCAGCACAAGGAACGCCTCAAACGCCTCCGCCGGACCGTCGATGTCCTCGCCCTCAGTGCCACCCCCATCCCACGCACCCTCTATCTCGCGCTGTCCGGTGCCCGCGACATGAGCACCATCGAGACCCCCCCCCAGGATCGTCTCCCCGTCGAAACCCTCGTCGCCGCCTACGACGAACGCCTCATCCGCGACGCCATCCGCCGCGAACTCCACCGCGAAGGCCAGGTCTTCTTCCTCCATAACCGCGTCCAGACCATCGATGCCCTCGCCCTCAAACTCCGCGCCCTCGTCCCCGAAGCCCGCATCGTCGTCGGCCACGGCCAGATGGACCCCGACGAACTCGAGGAAATCATGACCCGCTTCGTGGAGGGCGAGGCCGATGTCCTCCTCTCCACCACCATCGTCGAAAGCGGCCTCGATATCCCCAACGCCAACACCATCATCATCGATCGCGCCGACCGCTTCGGCCTCAGCGAACTCTACCAGCTCCGCGGCCGCGTCGGCCGTTACAAGCACCAGGCCTACGCCTATCTCCTCATCCCCCGCCACGCCCACCTCCTCGACGAAGCCCGCAAACGCATCGCCGCCATCCGCCAGTACTCAAGCCTCGGCAGCGGCTTCAAGATCGCCATGCGCGACCTCGAAATCCGCGGCGCCGGAAACCTCCTCGGCCCCCAGCAGAGCGGCCACATCACCGCCGTCGGTTTCGACCTCTACTGCCAGCTCCTCAAACAGAGCGTCGCCGCCCTCAAAGGCGAAAAAATCCCCCCGCGCGTCGAAGTCCAGGTCCGGCTCGACTTCCTCGCCCTCAATCCTGCCGAGGAAGCCGTCCCCGCCCCGTCCTCCACCCCATCCACCCCATCCCCCGATCGTGTTGCCGTCGCCGGGCTGCCAGGACGGTACCTCCCCGAACCCTCCCAGCGCCTCGAAATCCACCGGCGCCTCGCCCAGATCACCAGCCCGATAGACCTGCGCCGTCTCAAGGACGATCTCCGCGACCGCTTCGGACCCCCGCCCCCGCCGGTCGAACTCCTCCTCCTCGTCGCCGAACTTCGCCTCATTGCCAGCCTCCTCGACATCACCGTCATCGAAACCCGCGAGGACCGCCTGATGCTCACCCGCAACGGCGGCTTCCTCCAGTTCGGCGGACGGTTCCCCCGCCTCACCAAACGCGAACCCCGCGCCCGCCTCCTCGAAATCCGCCGCTTCCTCGGCTCCCTCTCCCCCGCCCAGGGGTCGCATCTCTGAATTTGACATTTGCCCCGCCACGCCCGGCGCCCCGTCCGATTTGTCAAATTCACAGATCTGACCCCGAGTCCCTGGCGCTGCGCTTCGGGATTGCGTGCCGAACCGCATTTTCCTACCCATGGGAACTCCAGGTGAGACCCCATGATTCTGCCCACGAGCCCACACGACGAGAAACTGCCGTTCCCGACACAACCCCTGGAGGTCCAGGGCGGCACCGTCGAGGAGTACATCATTCCGGACGAGAAAAGAGCCGAGGTGCTGCATCAGCTCTATCCCTTCGAGCCCATACCGGATCTGAACGAGGAACGCTATGACCTGCACGAGGGCAAAACGTTTCGAGTCGGTGATTTCCGAGTCACGTGGGAGGACGACCAGAACTTCCTGGTAAGCCCCTACTATCCGTCCAGCGGAGGCTCGGTCATCGACTGGATGCCCGCCGATTTCGATTCCGATGCCTGACATCGGCCATCCCAGCCCCCCCTGACCTCCGCCCTCTGCCCTCCGCCCTCCGCCCTCAAGCCGGTTCCTGCTGCGACAAGCAGTGAAACGAACCCAGGCCCCAGATCAGATCCACCGAATCCAGCCCCACCACCTGCCGGTCCGGAAAGGCCCCCTGCAGTATCTCCAGCGCCCGCCGGTCGTTCGCATGTCGAAACGTCGGCATCACCACCCGCCCGTTGGCGATGTAGAAGTTCGCGTAACTCGCCGGCAGCCGCTGTCCATCCCACTCGACCCGGCCCGGCATCGGCAGTTCCAGCACCCGCAACGCCCGCCCCCGTTCGTCCGTCATCGTCGCCAGCCGGCGCCGGTTCTCCCGCAGTAACTCGAAATTCTCGTCCGCCGGGTCCTCCTCGACCACCGTCACCACCGTGTCCGGATTCACGAAGCGCGTCAGGTCATCGACGTGTCCGTCCGTGTCGTCCCCCACGATGCCGTCGCCCAGCCAGAGGATATGAGTCACCCCCAGGAAATCCCGCAGGTGACGTTCGATCGCCTCCCGTGTCAGGTCCGGGTTCCGGTTCGGATTCAGCAGACAGCTCTCCGTCGTCAGCAGCGTCCCCTCGCCGTTCACATCGATGGATCCGCCCTCCATCACGATCCCGGGCTCGAACAACTCCAGTCCCCGCAGCGCCGCCACATGACGCGGAATCGCATCATCGAGGTCGCACGGCGGGTACTTGTTCCCCCATGCGTTGTACCCCCAGTCCACCACCGCCCGTTCCCGCCGCCCATCGCGATCCCGCACCACAAAGATCGGCCCATGATCGCGGCACCACGGTTCATACGACGGGAACCGATGAAACCGCACCGGCTCCAGCGGGCACCCATGCCGGACCAGCACGTCCGCCACCCACCCCTCCATGGCCTCGTCCCAGACGTTGATGTTCACCTCCTCGACCTCCCCCAGCACCCGCACAAACGCCGCCAGCACCGGCGGTACGGCCTCATAGCGATCGGGAAAGCTGATCCCCTCCGGCCGTGGCCAGGTCAGCCACGTGGACCGGTGCGGAACCCATTCCGCCGGCATCCGCCATCCCGCCGCCGCCGGTGATCCCGCAGTGAATTCGGCTGACTTCATCGCCCCTGGAAGATTCACGGCAGCGGCGTCCCCCGCGCCACCGTGAACAGCCGGTACCATTCCTCCCGGCTCATGGTCATCTCGGACGCTTTCGCTGCCGCCCGGATCCGTTCCGGATTCACGCTGCCCACGACCGGCACCATCCCCGCCGGGTGCCGCAGCAACCAGGCCAGCGCCACCGCCGTTCGGCCCGCCCCCCGCGCGGCGGCCACCGCGTCCAACTCCCCCACCAACGCCTCCGTTCCGTATTGCTCCTGCGACTTGAGGACCCGCCGCGCCCCATCCCCCAATTTCCCACCGGCCAGGGGACTCCACGCCATCGGCGTAATTCCCTCGGCCAGGCATTGGTCGAGCGTTCCGTCCACCAGCGGCTCCCATCGGGCCAGGCTGATCTCGACCTGGTTGACCACCAACGGAAACCCGCACGCCCGCTGCAACGCCTCCACCTGGTTCGGCGCGAAATTACTCACCCCGAACTCACGGGCCTTCCCCGCCCGACGCAGCCCGTCGAACGCGGACGCCACTTCCTCCGGGTCCATCAGCGGATCGGGCCGGTGCAGCAGGAACACATCCATCGTCTCCACCCCCAACCGCCGCAACGACCCCTCGCACGACGTCACAATGTGCTGCCGCGACGCATCGTACCGGTAGGGCGCCCCCGTCGGTTCATCGGCACGCCGAATCCCGCATTTGCTCACCAGCACCAGCCCATCCCGCAGCCCCGGCGACTCCGCCAGCACCTCCCCGAAGATCCGCTCGCAGGCCCCCTGGCCGTAAATATCCGCATGATCGAACACCGTGTACCCCGCCTCCAACGCCGCCCGCACCGCCTCCCTGCCGGCCTCCGCCGCCCCGCCGTCCGCCAGACGCCAGCACCCGTACGCCAGCCGGCTCCCACGCAGTGCGCTCCTTCCGAACATGACCGTTTGCATCCGCGCCGATTACGCCCCCATCCCCGCCCGACATTCACGCTTTATCCAAAAACTCCCGAAACCCTCGTCCCATCGCCCCAACCCCCTGCGGCCTCGTGGAACTCGGCCCTCCGATCTCATCACCCTGCCTCACCCTTCGGAGGGACGAGCTCCGCGAGTCCTCAATCCATCGCACCACTCCCCTGCGGCCTCGTGGAACCCTGCCCTCAGTGGATGGGCAAAAGGTTCGCCAAGGATTACGCTGCCAATAAGGATCGGGGGCAACGACCAGGTCCGGCATTCACCAACGGCGGACCCATTATTGTGCGCGCCTGGTTCGTTGGGGATCCGAATTGAACGCCCATGCCACGCATCATCAACGGCCACATCCGCCTGTTCCCGACAATGATCGGCCGGCTCTGGCAGGAAAGGCACCATGCGAATCAACCGTCTGACCATCCGCAATTTCAAGGGCTTTGAGGACCGGTCCCTTGACTTCCCGCCTCCGCATGCGCGAGCGGACGAACCGGCCGGCTCCTTCCACCTGCTCGTCGGTGAGAATGGCTCGGGCAAGTCCACCGCACTCGATGCCGTGGCGGTGGCCCTTGGCATCTGGCACGTCGCGCGGCCCGCCGCCGGGTGGCGCGCCATCAGGAAGGGCGAGGCACGCCTCGTGCAAATCAAGGACGGCGACCGCACACGCTTCGAGCCGATGCCCGATGCGGCCATCGAGGCCGCGGGGGTCATCGGTGACCAGGCCGTCTCGTGGGTCCGCATGAACAAGGGTCATTCCACCCGCACCTCGAATGCCGAGGCGCAGGAGGCGCTCGCCGTGGTCGAGGCATTGCTGAAGCGTTCCCGGACGCCGGAGGTGGAGGTCACCCTGCCCGTGCTCGCCTACTACGGTGCGGGCCGCGCCTGGCTGCCGCAGACCGAGCGCGTTCCCGGCTCCCAGCAACAGAGCGGCAAGGTGTCCCGCTTCGACGCCTATTACAGCAGCCTCGATGGGCGCATCCGGGATCGCGAGTTGAACGAATGGTTCCTGTTCGAGGCGCTGGAGGCGTTTCAGCGGGGGGAGAAGCGGGCCGGCATGAAAGTCGTGGAGGCGGCCGTGCTGGCCTGCCTGCCCGATGCCCGCGCGCTGCGCTTCGATGCCGACCGCCGGGAAATCGTCGTGGTGCTGAAACAGGGCAAGGGTGGCGAGGTGCCGTATTACTCATTAAGCGACGGCCAGCGCGCCATGCTCTCCCTCGTGGCCGACCTCGCCAGGAAGGCGGTGATCCTCAACCCGCATCTGGGCCACCATGCCGCCAGGAAATCGCCCGGCGTGGTGCTGATTGACGAACTGGATCTGCACCTGCATCCGAAATGGCAGCGGCAGGTGGTGGCGGATCTCAAGCGCACCTTTCCCGCCATGCAGTTCATCTGCACCACTCACTCGCCGTTCATCATTCAGTCAGTGGCAGCGGGCGAACTCATCCGGTT
This sequence comes from Verrucomicrobiia bacterium, assembly GCA_019634625.1. Taxonomy (NCBI): domain Bacteria; kingdom Pseudomonadati; phylum Verrucomicrobiota; class Verrucomicrobiia; species Verrucomicrobiia bacterium. The sequence goes on along the minus strand of JAHCBA010000009.1, from coordinate 87,663 downwards.
GGACGGGGACGTTGCGCCCGAGGAGTACGCGGACGCCTCGATCGAGGACATTGCCGAGGCCGTGCAGGGCATCCGGAATCCCCAGCGCAGCCAGCGGGCGGAGGCGGTGGATCAGGCGGCGCAGGAGTATTTCGCGTTGCTGCGGGCGAAGAAGAAGGTTCCCAGGAGCCGCCTGGCCAGGGCCGAGGCGACCTATCGCAAGGCTGCCGCCCCGTTCGCGTCGGACGCGGGCATCAGCGCACTGCTCAAGCTGGAGGCGCTGGCCGCCGCCAAGGAAGGAGGCCATGCGTGAGGCCGGTCACACGCGGACCGGCCCCCGCCAAACCCTTCAGGAAGTACGGGGACGCCATCCATGAACTGGAGGACCGGCTGGGAATCTACTGCTCCTACTGCGAGCAACCGCTCGGCGTCGGACTGGCGGTGGAACATGTCGTTCCCAAAAGCCTGGAACCGGCGCGCGAACTGGACTGGAACAACTTCCTGCTGGGCTGCGCCAACTGCAATTCCGTGAAGCTCGCGAGGCCGACGAACGAGGCCGATTTTCTCTGGCCCGACAAAGACAACACCTTCCGCCCCTTCCAGTATGAGCCGGGGGGTTTTGTCCGGGTGGCACCCCGCCTGGCACGTTCCATCCAGCCCAAGGCCGAAGCGTTGATGGGACTCGTCGGTCTCAACCGTCATGTCGCCCGTGACTGGCCGCGCCCCGCGCCCCGCGACAAGCGATGGAAGCTGCGGGAGACGGCCTGGGCGCTGGCGGAACGATTCCGGAACCGGTTTCCCAACCCGGATGATGAGCTTTGCGAACTCATTGCCACCGCGGCCACCGTGGCGGGCTTTTTCTCGGTCTGGATGACCGTGTTCGCGGACAGTGCCGGGATTCGAACCTCGCTGGTGCGCGCCTTCAAGGGCACCTGCACCCAGTGCTTCGACTCGAAGGGCAAAGCCAGGAAACGCCCCGGCGGCAGGTGCTGACCGCCCGATTTTCTCCCTCCTCCCTACTCGTACTCAGCCCGAAGGGCGGTGCTCGTATTCGTCATCGAACCCGCAGACACACCTCTTCGAGCTTTGCCTTGTGGCGGGTGCGATGGGTTGGGTCTTGTTCGAACCTCCCCTTCCCGTGCATCCCGGATTCAGTTCAGTGCATCCCGGGGTTGTCGGTAGAGCTGCGAACTTGGCGAAGGGTTGCCTCGGAGGGCCGGGTTCCACGAGGCCGCAACGGTGTGGAGCGTTGGGTTGAGGACTCGCGGAGCTCGTCCCTCCGATTCGCTGGCTCGGTACCGACAACTTGGGGAAGCACCGCCTCCAGGATTCAGCTCGGTTTTTTCTCGCCCTAGTGAATTTGCTTAACCGTAATGCCCCTCATGAGCGAACTGACCCGCCGCACCCGCCCCCGGTCCAGTTCCCTCAACCCGCCCCGCGATGGCAGCGTGCGCCCCTGGTTCCTCGCCCTCCTTTCCCTCGCCAGCCTCGGTACCGTCACCGGCCTCCTCCTCGCCCAGTCCCCACGCCATCCCGAGTCCGTCGCCCGCCCGACCACTGCCTCCCCAACCGGCGCCGGGGGACTGCATGGCGCCCCGCCGGCTGCGACCGCCCCGATCCTCTTCGAATCCCCACGGCTCGAAGCGAACGGCTGGCGGCTTACCTGGACCACGATTCCCAACGGCACCTATACCCTCGAACGCTGGACCCTCGATGACCTCGGAGCCGTCGGCGAACCGCCCTGGACGCCCGTCGCCACTGTCCTGGCCACCGGAACCACGGCTTCGGTGGTGGACCCCACGTCGCTGGGAGCCTCGCGCCGGTTCTATCGGGTGGTCCTCGAATCCTCCGACCTCGAAGCCCCGATCCTGTCCGACTTCGCCGCCGTTCCCGCCACGCTGGCAGGGCAACCCGCGGTGCGCCTCGAAATCACCGCCCAAGACAACGTGGGTGTGGCGGACGTCCGGTTCTTTCTTGGCTCCACACCGCTCGGCCCGGGAACTCCCGTGGCGGGCGTTCCCGATCGCTGGGCCCTGACGCTGCCGTTCGACCTTGAACCCGGCGCTGCCGTCCTCTTCCTCGCCGAAGCCCTCGACGCCGCGGGCAACGCCGCCGTCTCGGCACCCCTGCGATACGGCACCCCCGAGTCCGACCGATTTCTTGCCATCGACGCCAGCGGGCGCCCCACCGGCGAAGTGCTGGCCCCGCTCCCTGACGGCACCCTCCCTCCCTTCGAGTACCGCCCCGCCGCGACCGGACGAAGCCAGACCCTGACGTTGCGCTTCCCCGCCGGCGCCCGTGTCGTCGAGGTCGAGGGGCGCGAATACCTCGAGTTCACCCAGGCCACGCCATCCTTCGGCGACGATTCCCCACTGCAATTCGCACCCCGCCCGCCGGGAGCCCTTCATGGACCGCCGGGCGGACCGTTCCTGCTCCCGGTCGGCCCCTTGTCGGTTGCCGATCTGGCCCCGGTCCTGGGTTCGACCCCCGAGGACGGCATCCCGGTGCTGTTCTTCGGTCAGTTCCCCATGCTCTGGACCGCCGGGGTCCTCGAGGACTACGGCATTCGTGGCGCGCGCTTTGCCCCGAACGGCCTCGGCATCCCGTTGCCGCCGGAATCCGGCGACTACCCGGACTTCGTCCTGGACCTCGATGCCGCGACCGAAGTGGCGCTGCCGTTCTACGGCGAATTCATCCTGCCGGACGGCACCGATTTCCCGGCCCAGGTCCGCACCGGCCCCGGCGACCCCGGCTGGCTCACCCTCCGCGCCGACGGCACGCTCGACTACCGCAACCGCAGCATGCTCCGCCTGCCCGGGGGCGGCCGGGTGGGCGCAGACATCTCGCTCGATCTGCCCGTCCTGCGTCTCCAGTTCTTCGCCGACCGGGTGCATGTCCCCATGCTCGGCAACCTCGCCGCCCTCCTGCCCACCAACGCCGCGGTCTGCATCCCCGCCGGCACCGTGGCCACCAACCTCGCCCTGGCCGAACGCTGCCTCCAGGGCTTCGTCCGCGCCTACCAACTCTTCAGCGCCAGCGCCGCCTCGATCTCGCCCATCCCGGACAACCCCACCAACGCCTTCCCCGGCCTGCCCCCCACCGATGTGGCCACCAGCGTCAGTGTCCTCGAAGCCTGGGCCCAATCCGCCCTCTCGCCCGTGACCGCCCCGCTGCCCCTGGAACCTCTGACCGAACTCCTGACCCAGACCCGCAAATCCGCCGCCGCCGCCTCCGGTCTCGAAGCCGTCCTCCGCTACCGCCTCACCCTCAACCGGGTCGAACTCGCCGTCCGCCGCGGCGCCGTCCTGGGCTCGTCCGCCGCCCAGACGGAACTCAACGCCGCCCTCGCCGAGGTCGATCTGGCCGCCCTGCGCCGCGCCGGCAACCCCGGCTCCCTCCGCAGTCTCTCCACCCTGCGCGAGGCGCTCGAACTCCTGGTCGAAACCCAGCCCGTCCTTCAGGAACTCAACCGCCCACCCACCGCCGAGCTGACCCAGGCCCTGCGGGTCCTGGTCGGAGACTTCGTCAACCGTCACCTCGAGGATCTGGCGGTTGCCCCCACCCAGTTCACCCCGGCCACCAATCCCCGCATCTCGGCCCTGAACCGCCCCACCGCCCTCCGGACCCTGCGCGACCTGCGGGATCACCTCACCCGCGCCACCCAGCTCGGTCTCGCCGGCAATATCGTCGGCCCCGTCCAGGAAGCTCAATCCCAGCTCGCCCTGCGTCACTTCACGCTCGCCGAGGCCGCCCTTGACGCCGCCGAGGCAGACCTCGATGTGCCGGGCTTCACCACCGTCCTTGGCGAGATCCTCGATCTCATCGCCCTTCGCCAGTCGCCGGGGTTCCCCAATGTCCCCGCCCTCGCCGGACTCCCCGACGCCACCAGCCGCCCCGCCTTGCACACCCGCCTCAACGCGCTCCTGGTCGCCGATCTCGCCCGGCCCCAACCCGTACGCACCTACGTCGCCGAATCCCAGCAACTCCGCCGCCTCCTCCGGATCGTCCGCGAAACCCCGCCCGGCATCACCCTCCCGCCCGAACCCTTCCAGCGCGTCTTCGATCGCCTGAACGAACTCCTCGCCGTCGAGATGACCCGTCTCCACGGAATCGTCCACCCGACCGAACTTCTCGACCTGCTCGATGCCGGCATCCTCCACGAGGAACTCCGCCGCCGGTTCGGCTTCACCGCGACCGCCAATTGGGATGACACCCGGCTCGGTCAGGTGGTGACCCGCCTCGCAGTGGTGGCTCAGTCGAAACTGGCCTGGCCGGAACTCCAGCGCGGCGCGGACCTTCTCCTCCAGGAAGCCGCCCGACTCGGCACCGTCAACGACCAGACCCGCCGCCGCACCTACCTCACCCGGGTCCCCACCCTGCTCGCCGCCTCGCGCGCCGTCTCGGTGACCCTCTGGCAGAACGAAAACGCCCGGCGCGCCGCCAACCCGGAGATCGCCCTTCCGGATCTTTCCCTCCCCGGGGACTTCCGAGTGGACAAGATCGCCGGCGCGGCCCAGTTCGACCTGTCCACCCAGGAGTTCATCGGCTCCTTCCAGGGCAAGCTCAGCCTCCCCGCCTTCCAGGGCGAACTCGAGATCCTCAACGCCTCGATCAGCACCCACGGCCACCTCGACCTCGCCGCCTTCGGCTCGATCACCTTCGAGGGCGTCACCGTCGCTGTCACCCGTCGTCAGCCCTTCCACCTCCGGCTCCGCGCACCGCAGGAGTTCCGGCTCAGCGGCGAGGCCACCCTCACCCTCCCGAACGGCATCCAGTTCGCCTCCCGCCTCACCCTCGACGATCCCCTCTACGGCTTCCGCATCGAGGCCCGCGACCTTCGACTCGAACTGGCGAAGCAGCTCGCCCTCCTCCGCCCCACCTTCAGCGCCACCGGCCTCTCCGCCGCCGGCGACGACCTCCGGACCGCCCTTCTCGATTATTACCGCTCCCTCAACGCCGCCCTCGAAACCGTCGCCGCCCAGACCGGAACCCTCCCCGATCTCCACCCCGAACGCCTCGGCGCCCCACCCGAATTCGAAGCGCCCCAGTTCACCATCCCCTTCTCCCAGATCGCCGCCTGGACCGACGCCGTCCTGCTCGACGCCCGCCGCGGGATCAACACCAGCTACGCCGCCCTTGCCTCCGACCTGCGCGCATCCGTCCAGGCCTGGCACGAGGACGCCGGACTCGCCGCCGGCACCTTCGAGTTCGAAGCCAGTTATCTCGACGACCAGCTCGCCCGCCTCGCCGATCTCCGCCGGACCGCCGAAGCGGCCAAACGCGCCGCCGAGGCCCAGGCGCTCGGTGACTTCTCCCAGGACGAATCCTTCCGCCAGGAACTCGAACAGGTCGCCCGCACCGATGCCCGGCGCCAGCTCGCCTTCTTCGCCCGGCGCCCGCCCCGCGACCTCGCCGAAACCACCAAGATCCTCGTCGGCCTCATGGATCTCGCGGCCGCCACGCAGGAACTCGAATTCGACCTCGAAGACCTCGATGGCGACGGCATCCCCAATCACCTCGACCTCTGCCCCGGCCATCCCAATCCCCCCGGCCAACCCCAGTCCGACCGCGACGGCGACGGCTTGGGCGACGACTGCGACCCGGCGCCCGACGATCCGTCGATTCCCTCCGCCGGCGCCTGCATCGACGTCATCCGCCTCGCCGGCCAACCGCAGGCCCAGGCCCGCGCCCTGATCGCCTGCAATGTCCCCCCCCAATACGCCGCCCTCGGCCTCGATCCCGTCACCGGCAACGTGGTCGATCCGCCCCTGTTCGAGAGCTTCTCCGCCGACTCCCTCGAACATCAGCGCAATCTGACCTTCGCCGTCGCCGCCCAGGCCCAGGCCCTCGACGTCGATGGCGGCCCGTTCCAGGCGGTCTCCAGCCGTCTCACCCGGCGCCTCATCGCCCTGCGCGCCGCGGAACTCGACGCCACCCCGGCGTCCGACACCCTCCGCCGGTATGACCTCGCCCTCCAGCTCGCCGACCTCCACGTGAGTCTGGGAGGCGCCGCCGATGCCGGGGAAACCCTCGACCTCATCGCCGACGCCGCCCCCGCTGTCCTGGAAATGTCCAACGACGACCTCGAGAGCCTCAACCAGTCGATCGAGGAACGCCGCAAGGCCCGGTCCGAACGCCTCGGGTTCCTGCTCGAACGGGACCTCGGCGTCGCCACCAGCGCCCCCCTCGAAGATCGCCTTCGTCGCCGCGGCGTCGTCGGCGACACCCTGGTCCTGATCCGCGTCCTCTTCTCCAGCCCCGGCCCCGAATCGCAGGCGTACCACGAGCGCATCGACTCCTACATCCGCTACAAGACCCAGCGCCTCCGCGACGAAATGGTGGACCCGCAGTTCATCGCCGACCGCCTCCGCCAGGGCCAGTCCTTCGCCACCACCCTCGCCGACTTCACCGCCTGGGTCCTCGAACGCGCCCCCGGCGATGAACCGCTCCTCGGCGAAATCCGGCTCGCCCTCGATGACCTGACCCTTCACCTCACGCCCGTCGCCGAGGCGCAACGCGCCTGGTGGTTCCTCAGCCAGTACGGCGGGATCCTCTCCGACACCCTCCGCCGCCACGGCGCCGGCATGAACGCCGCCCTCCTCGACAGCTACCGCCAGGCCTTCGCCGCCACCGTCCTCGCCTCCTCGCGGATCACCGATGCCCTCGCCGCCGCCGCCGCCAGCGTGGGAACGGAAACCGTCCGGTTCCAGCTCCCCGGCGACCTGCACGTCCGCCGCGCCTTCGGCGGCATCGCCTTCAACCGGCTCAATGGCGTCTGGACCGGCACCTTCGGAGGGCGCCTCGAGTTCCCCGACGTCCAGAACGCCTTCTTCGAGATCGGTTCGGCCACCCTCGCCACCGACGGTTCCTTCAGCATCGCCGCCGCCACCGGCGGACCCCTTCCCTTCGGACGTCTTCGCCTCAATTCCTCCCTCCAGGTGGTGGGCAGCCTCGCCGGGCTCCAGTCCGTCGCCGGCGCCGGCACGCTGCTCGTCCCGCAGAACACCACCACCCAGTTGTTCAACGTCACCGCCAGCTACAGCGCCGCCGCCGGCCGGCTCAGCTTCGACACCACCGGCGCCGCCCTCGACTGGCGCGCCACCGACGACTTCGTCCTCTTCAACGGCGGCCTCGGCTTCGACCTGTCCACCACCGAACCCGCCGGGGCCCTGCGTTTCTCCGGGTCCGCCGGGATGTTCGCGGTGAACAAGCCGCTCCCCGACCAGGTCGTCCGCACGAACTTCCACCTCGTCGCCACCAACACGGCCCTGCGCCTCGCTCTGAGCGAGACCGGGTTCTCGGCCAGCCTCACCAATGGCACCCTGCTGCTCCCCGAGTTCTTCCGCACCAGCCTCTGCGCCACCAACCGGATGCTCACCAACTTCCTGGCCTCCCCCCAGGGCACCCACAGCGTCCTGACCAACTTCGTCAACCTTGCCCACACCAACCCGCCCCCGGGCTCCGTCGGCGCCGCCATTTCCCTGAATCCCACCAATCCCATCGTCCTGGCCGTCACCTTCGATCCGCCCCGCGTGGAGTTCAGCGGCGAAGTCGTGATCCGCGATGTCGGCTTCGAGGTCCCCGACTTCGAGGCGGTCGAACTCGCGGTCTGCCATGCCCGCCTGATCTTCCCCACCAACCAGCTCCCCGTTCTCACCAACTTCCACGCCGCCCTCCAGTTCCCCCTGCCCAACCAGACCAACGTGATCGAGGTGGTGAACGGCGCCTGGGCCCTCGACGGCTTTCCCACCGGCACGATCCGCCTCCGCACCAACCTCGACCTGTTCGATCTCGAAGGCTGGCGCTTCACCCTGCTCGGCACCGAAAGCCCCCTCTGCCCCGCCGGCACCGGACTCACCCTCGGCCGCGACACCAACAGCATCCCGTTCCTGCGCGTCGATGCCGGGGTCGAGTTCGCCATGCCGGGTAAGGTGATCTCCGATTCGCTCGGCTCGTCCCTCACCGCCTCCGCCTGCGGCTCGCTCCGCGTCCCCTTCCAGCAGTTCCCCGAACTCACCGTCAACGCCCTCGCCGTCTCCAACTCCGCCATCCGCCTCGGCGGCACCAACGGACTCGTGGTCTCGAATGCCGTGCTCCAGGTGACCGGCCTGACCAACCTCTTCCAGCAATCCCCCGAAACGCCCCTCCGCCTCACCCTCGGCGGCATGGCCCACTTCCCCCCGGGCATCGGCATGGGCCTCAGCAACGCGGTGTTCCACTTCGAGGGCGGCCCCCTGCCGCGCTTCACGGTCTCGGAACTCGCCCTCGTCCAGTCGGGTTCCTTCCTCGAGATGGCCCAGAATCTGCCCCTCAATGTCTCCCAGGCCCGCCTCCGGTTCCTTCAGGAATCCCTCCCGATCCCCCAGGTCTTCGCCTACACCAACCTCTCCCTCCTCCTCAGCGGCAGTGTCGCCCTCCCGCCCGGCCCCAATGCCGTCGTCGGCGGCCTGGTGAACGACTTCGGCATCACCTTCCTCGAAACCGGCCAGCCCGTCTTCAGCGTCGATGCCGTCGGATTCCGCGTCGATCTCACCCAGCTCATCGGCGATGCCCTCCCCCTCACCCTCGGCGGCGAGGTCTTCGTCGGCGGCCTCACCGACCCGCCCAACTTCCTCTTCTCCGGCAAGCTCAAGGGCAACTTCAAGGGCAACGCCGTCGAGGGCCTCGTCGCCTTCGATCCCTGCGGCATCCGCGGCGTCTGCTTCGGCCTCGCCGGTTCCGAAATCAACATCCAGATCGGTTACGGCTTCGTCCTCACCGGCGCCAAGGGCGGTCTCTCCTTCGCCAATTCCAACGCCGATCCCTGCGACTTCGTCAGCCAACTGCCCATCGACCCGGTCACCGGCCGACCCCTCGGCGGCTCTTCCTGCAACATCGAGATCCCCACCAACTGCCCGCCCGCCATCACCGCCGACGAACTCTCCTTCCCCCGCCCCAACGCCGCCCCACGCCCCCTCGAACTCGCCGCGCCCCCACGGGCTCCCCGGACTCCCGGACCGGACGACGGACTCCGCCTGCACGGACTCGACCTCTCCCGCACCGCCATCCTCGCCGATCTCGGCCCGATGAGCATCCCCGCGGACGACCCCGACGAGTTTCCCTGCCCCACTCTCGGCTCGTGTCCGCCGGCTTCGGTGAACATCTATTGCATGCCGCACCCGGACTTCGACCAGCCCGACAGTCCCAACGCCAACCGCATCATCACCAAGTTCACCGCCATCCCCGAGTCCGTCCTGAACTTCATTGGGATCACCCCCGACTTCATCGCCAGCCTGGTGCCCCAGTTCACCGCCAACCCGCGCCAAATGGCCATCGACCTCGCCGGCACCCTGCGCGGCTACATCGACGCCAGCACCCAGCGCGCCCCGTCGGACGCCCCGGACTGGGTCCGCGCCGCCGATGCCTTCATCGAGCAGCGCCTCGACGACGCGGAACTCGCCATCGCCAACGCCCTCCTCTGCGTCCTGCAAGGCATCCCCACCAGCGGCACCCAGCTCGCCGCCGACCTCTACGCCGCCATCCGCGACACGGTCTATGCCGGCATCCCCTGTCCCGATCTCACCCTCAAACTCGAAGGCTCCGTCTCCTACACGGGCGTCGCCTCCTTCGCCAACATCTCCGGCGGCGTTGTCCTCTCCTCCACCGGCTCCGCCGGCGTCGTCGGCGCCGTCAATGTCTTTGGCATCCCCGTCGGCAAGGCCCGGCTCTTCCTCAATGTCACCGACGCCTACGGCAACCCCAGCGTCCCCTCCCTCTGCGGCGAACTGACCGGCGCCGTCGGCCCCCTCGAAATCGGTTCCTACGCCTTCATCGAGGATTGCCCGGAGTGCGCCACCAAACTCTTCAACGCCTTCACCACCCTCTTCGCGTCCCTCGGCGACACCTACATCGACGGGGTCATGGCCATCGCCTTCCCCGACATCGCCGATCCCGCGCTCAACCCGGCCCAGAACCTTGCCCTCCTCGATACCCCGGAGAAGCAGATGGCCTTCATCGCCGCCATGTTCGGCGCCCCGCCCCGCGATGCCGGCGGCCAGATCGGCTCGGCCTTCCTCGACTTCGTCGTCGCCCTCGTCGATGCCGTCATCCCCCGCATCGCCGCCTGCGGCGAGGTCAGTCCCAAACTGTTCGGCTTCCCGCTCTCCGGCGGCGGCACCCTCTCCAGCTACCGCATGTATGCCGGACCCAAGGACGCCATCGGTCTCGGCGACGGCGTGATCTATCGCGAGGAGTACGGCTTCTCACCCTCGCAGCTCTTCGGATACTACGCCCTCGCAGCCACCGGTGTCGGGACCTCCCTCGCCTTGTTCGCCCCCGCCATCGACGAGGCCACCGCCGCCATGGCCTTCGAACTGCCGACCTTCGGGCAGATCATCCGCGACGGCTTCACCAAACCCGCCCCTCAGTTCCTGGCGGAACGGACCGAGGACTTCCTCCGCAGCGCCCTGATCACCTTCGATTACCGCCTCGCCCCCTTCGGCATGGAATTGGGCCGCGCCGGCGGACGCATCCTTCTCCCCAGCCTCGATCATCATCCCCGCGGCCCGAACCCCCTCATCCCGCCCGAGGATCGTCGCCAGGGTCTCCCCACCCGGCTCGATGTCCTCCTCGCCGCCCTCGGCGACAAGGACCAGGAAAACGCCATGAACCGGCTCTCCGATGCCACCTGGCGCGGCCATGGCGATGCCGACTTCGCCGAGATCTTCGCCGGGTCCGGCTTCGCAACCGCCGTGGCCCGACGCAACCTCTCGCTCCGCGACGACTACTTCCCGCACGGCGGATTCCTCGGAGCCGGCACCCTCGACCTCCCCGCGGTCATCACCCGTCCCCTGCCGCCCAGCCTGTTCACGCTGCTCGACGCCTCGAACACCCCGCTGGATCGCTTCGCCGCCGCCACCGATTTCGTCTTCAACCACCTCCTCCTCACCGACCGCGTCGGGGAACTGGCCTTCTACCTCCCGGCCCCCAATCCGCCGCTCGACCGTTTCCCCACCACCGCCCAGGACCTGATGGAGAGCCTGCGGAACTTCGTCCCCGACGATCCGTTCAACATGGCCACCTACTACCCGGCCGATCGCGGTTTCCTCAGCGGCTGGCTCGACACCCCCGTGCTCGGGATTCCCACCATCCGCTCCCAGGTCAGTTGGGTGCCCGCCGAGGGACTGCTCCGGATGGACGCCGAAGTGCCGGCGGCCTCCTGGTTCAACCGTCTGGTCGGGACCGCCCGTTTCCGGTTCGACCTCCAGGCCAACACCGAACTCGAAAGCACCCTCGCCACCAGCTTCCTCTCCCTCTCCAACCGGGTCAGCCTGCTCGACCCGTCGTCCCCCCGGCTGGCCGACGACCTCGCCGCCATCGCCGCCACCCTTCCGCAGGAACTCGCCCAGTCCCTGCCCAAGGTCTCGATGCTCCTCAGCGCCTCCCAGGTCCGCATCCCCGTCCCCACCTACAACCCCGCCCAACCCCTCCCCGAATTCCAGGTCGTCGCCCGCATCAGCAACGCCGTCCTCGAAGCCTATTCCCCCTACTTCAATCCGCGCTCGCCCGGCAACACCCCCATCCAGCGTGCCCGCCGCGAGGGCGGCTTCGCCGTGAAGGGCGACTTCAACTTCCTCAACGGCGTCGTCGCCGTCACCGACGCCGAACTCGCCGTCCTTCCCACCCCCAACGCCCTCGGCCTCCCCACGGTCGTCGGCACCCTCGAAGGCGGCGCCATCAATCTCTTCGGCCTGCCCTTCGGCTCGCCCATCACCAATCTGTTCTCCCGCGCCTCCGCCGCCCCGCTCTCCCTCGCCGCGGCCCGTCCTCCCGCCGGACCCAGCGTCGATTTCCGCGCCGACGATTCCGTCGTCCGCCTGCGCGTGGACGGTTCCCTTCCCAGCCTGCCCCTCGGCCGCCTGGTCACCCTTCGCCCCATTTCCGGGTCCGCCATCGGGGCCATCGCCTCCTTTGAAACCACCACCGCCGCCCTTCCCGAAGGCCGTCTCGCCCTGCTCCCCTGCCGCATCGACTCCCCCCTCTTTCCCCCGGGCCGCCCCATCCTCGTTCACGGCACCACCACCAACGATCCCTTCACCCTCAGCACCTCCGGACCCTGGAATGCCAGTGTCACCATCCCCGCCGGTGACGGCATCGACGTCCGCGTCGGCACCGAAACGGTCCTGCGCCTGACCCGCCCCGGCACCGCCGCCACCCAAGACTTCCGGGCCACCCTCTCGGGCGAGGGGACCGACTTCGCCCGGATGGAGTTCTCCAACCTCGCCCTTGGCGTCGTCCTCACCACCTTCCCCGACGCCCCCGCCTCCGACCCGCGCCGCCAATCCCTCACGCTCGGCCCCGGCGCCGTGATCTCCTTCGCCGCCGATACCGCCGGAGAATTCGAGCTGGAAGCCACGGTCCCCAATGCCCGCTCGTTCGCCAGCCTGCCCTTCGCGTCCTTCCCGCCCGGCTGGACCCTCCGCCTCAACAACCGTTCCCTCACCCTCACCGGCACCACCGAGGGCGGGCTGCTCGGCAGCCTCGGCATCCAGGTCGAGGCCACCCTCACCCTCAGCCAGTCGGGCATCGCCCTGAACGGCACCGCCAGCCTCCCGCCCCTCGAACTCGGCGTCTTCCGCGTCGCCAGCACCACCGGCGGCCCCATCGCCGTCACCTTCGACACCACCGGCATCCAGGTGCCGTCCGGCGCCCGCCTGTCGTTCACCGACGTCCCCACCTCGAGTCTCCTCGCCCTCCAGGCGTTCTCGATGGCCAACACCGGCGCCTTCAATGCCAGCGGCAGCAACAACCTCGTCTGGGAGGGACGCACCCTCTCCAGCGCCTCCTACACCCTCGCCCGCAACGCCGCCGGCACCACCACGTTCACCGCCAACGGCAACCTCGCCGCCATCGCCATCCCCGGCTTCGGCTCCATCCAGCCGCGCACCGGCCAGACCCTCCAGGGTCAGGTCTCCCTCGCCTCGACCGGCGCCTTCTCCTTCCTCCTCAGCCAGGCCAGGCTCCAGCTCTCCGGCATCGGCCTCGGCGGCACCCTCCTCCTTCACGGGGCCCGGGGAACCGATACCCCGTTCGGCTTCTCCACCACCAGCCCCTGGTCCGCCTCCCTGACCGCCGAAGCTCTCATCGCCGATCCCGTCGGCCCCATCCCCGAACTGCTCCGCCTCGAACCCGCCTCCGGCGCCACGCTCTTCACCACCTCCCTCTCCGGCGTCGGCACCTCGTCCCTGGCCTTCACCGCCAGCCGCTCCGGCAACGTCCACTTCACCCTGCTCCGCAACAGCCCGATGGCCTACACCCATCAGAACGTCCCCGCCGGCACCCAGTCCTTCTCCCTCTCCACCAACGGAACCTTCCGCCTCACCCTCAACCCGCCCGACCTCCAGTACGACCGCACCCTCGTCCTCGGTGGCGCCGCCCGCACCTTCAACCTCTCACGCATCGTCAGTTCCTCGCTCCAGCTCACCCTCGGCACCGACGGCAACGCCCTTGCGCTCGCCTCACCCACCGTCCATCTCCTGCCCGGCACCTTCCTCGAACAGGCCGTCGCCGTCCCCACCTTCGAGGTCGCCCCCGCCCAGTTCGTGGCGAACGCCAGCAACCGGTCCCTCGCCTTCCCTCATCTCCCCGGCGTCGCCCTCACCGGAAACATGGCCCTCACCCCCACCGGCTTCCTCGCCGAAAACCTCTCCGTCCAGGCCGGCACCTGGGGCGGCACCGCCACCCTGCCCCCGCTCCTCCAGCTCGGGTCCAGCGCCTCCGGCAATCACCTGAGCTATTCCAACAACGTCCTCTCGCTCCGCTCCCAGAACCCCACCGCCACCGTCCTCGGCCTCCCCCTCACCGCCACCCAGCTCGGTCCCGTCCACTTCTCCGTCGCCCTCACCGCCGGCACCCTCACCCACGTCAACGCCGGGTTCAGCCTCAACAACACCTACGACTTCTTCGGCGCCGGCGTCCTCAAGCTCGCCAACTCCCGTTCCCTCGACCTCGCCGCGTCCGTCACCGGCCCCACCGGCTCCTATTCCCTCTCCGGCGACTGGCGCCTCGACCTGCGCTACCCGAACCCCAACAACCTCTCCGCCACCCTGCTCCGCTCCATCACCGTTCCCTTCACCATCCAGCAGGCCACCGCCTTCTCCCACACCATCACCTCGAACCTCCCCGACCCCGACCTCGGCTGGCTCGAACTCGATCCCGGCTCCGTCACCGTCAGCCGCGCCGCCAACGGCAACCTCGGACTTGCCTTCAACGGCTGGCGCGTCGAACTCTTCGGCCGCGAATACCTCAACCAGTCCTTCACCTTCTCCACCGACGGCCTCCTCACCCGCAACCTGCCGTCCTCCACCTTCGACTTCGGCACCGGCATCAACCTCATGCGCCTCACCTCCGGCGCCGCCCTGCCCTTCCGCTGGAACGCCTCCACCGGCGGCTTCCAGCTCACCCTGCCCACCCAGGCCACCCTGGCCTTCCCCCTCATCCCAGGCCTCACCGGAACCCTCCGCAACGGTCTCTCCCTGCCCGACAACTTCCCCACCCTCAACGCCGCCGGCACCTTCAATCACACCTGGTCCCGCACCCTCAATCTCAACGGACTCAGCCTCGGCTCCCAGTCGGTCACCTTCCGACGCACCACCGCCAACGGCCCCGTCCAGTTCGTCTCCTCCGCCAGCAACATCCTCGGGCTCCCCGGACTCTCCTACTCGATCAGCGCCGCCTCCGCCCCCACCACCAGCTTCAGCGCCACCATGTCCGGCGCGTTCACCATCGGCGGGTACAACCTCGGCGCCGTCAACCTCTCCCTCGACACCCTCGCCATCCAGGACCAGTTCAAGGGAACCGCCACCATCTTCAATCCCTTCACCGGCCAGACCTTCGCCAATTCCGCCCTCTACGTCGGCAGCAACGGCGTCACCTTCCTCGGCCTCAATTTCCCCCTCCCCTGATCGCCCTCGGAATCAGGGTCGGAATTCAGCGTGAACTTCCGCCCCCCCCCCGACACGCTAAAGCCCGAACAAAGTCCGACCAACCCCGCACCCCCCACATCCCCGCCCAGCCAGAACGGTTGGGTGTACACGCTTCAGCGTGAACCTCCGAACCACCCCGACGCACGAAAGCGCGCACACCCAACAAAATCCGACCAACCCCTTACCCCCACGTCCCCGCCCGGCCAGAACGGTTGGGTGTACACGCTTCAGCGTGAGCCTCCCAACCACCCCCGACGCGCGATCCGGATTCGCCAACCGTGCCCTGATGGGTTCACCCTTCCACCCCCAATGCGGCTGGATGTGCGTCTCGTGGAACTCGCCCTTTGTCCAAGCCGGGAACAGGCCCAGCGCGCCATCCTGGCCGGTCAGGTCCGTGTCAACGGCCACGTCGCCGACAAACCCGGCCGCAACGTCCGCCGCGACGACCGGCTCGAAGTCGCCCCCGGCGACCGCTACGTCAGCCGCGGCGGCGAAAAGCTCGAACATGCCCTCTCCACCTGGGCCCTCGACGTCCCTGGCAGCAGCGCGCTCGACATCGGTTCCTCCACCGGCGGCTTCACCGATTGCCTCCTCCAGCACGGCGCCGCCCACGTCACGTGCGTCGATGTCGGTCGCGGCCAGCTCGCCTGGAAACTCCGTCAGGACCCGCGCGTCAGCGTCATGGAAGGCGTCAACGCCCGCCACCTCGATCCCGGCCGGTTTCCCGAACCCTTCGAGCCCTTCGACCTCGCCGTTCTCGACTGCTCGTTCATCTCCCTTCGCCTCGTGCTCCCCCCCGTGGCCGCCCTGGTCCGTCCCGGCGGACGCCTCGTCGCCCTGGTCAAACCCCAGTTCGAAGCCGGCCGCGCCGAGGTCTCCCGCGGCCGCGGCGTGATCTCCGATCCCGCCATCCACGCCCGCGTCCTGGACGAACTCCGCGCTTTCGTCGAAGCCCAACCCGGGCTTCAATGGCGCTCCGAGAGTCCATCGCCGCTTCGAGGGCCCGCCGGCAACCACGAATTCCTCGCCCTCCTTGAAAAGTCGTCCTGAGCCCATCCATCGCGTCGGGTTGGTCGCCAATACCGAAAAGAAGGAATGCCGGCCCCTCGTCGCCGAGGCTGCCCGCCGCCTCGCCGATGCCGGCCTCACCGTCGTCACCGATGCCCCCACCCGCCGGCTCTGCCGCCTCACCCTCCCCTCGCGACAGGACGCCGCCGCCCTCGCCCCGCACTGCGACCTGCTCCTCGTCTTCGGTGGAGACGGCACCATCCTTCGCGTCGCCCGCGAAACGGCCGGCAGCCAAACCCCCATCCTCGGCATCCACGTCGGACGCCTCGGCTTCCTCGCCGAGGTCACCGCCTCCCGCCTCCCCCTCGCCCTCGAACAAATCGTCGCCGGCGATTATCGCATCGAGCCACGGCCCCTCCTTCAGGCCGAACCACCCCGCGACAACCCCGTCCTCGCCCTCAACGACATCGTCTTCAGCCGCGGCGAAGTCTCCCGCATGATCGAACTCGAGGTCGTCGTGGACGGCGAGGAACTCACCCGCTACCGCTGCGACGGCCTCATCGTCTCCTCCCCCACCGGCTCCACCGCCTACTCCCTCGCCGCCGGAGGCGCCATCGTCAGCCCCACCGCCAGCGTCTTTACCATCACCCCGATCTGCCCCCTCACCCTCTCCAACCGCTCGGTCATCGTGGACCTCGATGCCACCCTCGTGGTCCGTGTCTGCACCGCCAAACTCCGCACCCATCTCACCGCCGACGGCCAGGTCG
The DNA here is from genome assembly GCA_019634625.1 of Verrucomicrobiia bacterium. Taxonomy (NCBI): domain Bacteria; kingdom Pseudomonadati; phylum Verrucomicrobiota; class Verrucomicrobiia; species Verrucomicrobiia bacterium. Next base: position 70,946 of record JAHCBA010000009.1, on the reverse strand, counting down.
CCCGTCAGTTGCGCGTCGGCGACGCCGTCACCATCCGCAAAGCCGCCCAATCCGTCCCCCTCCTGCGCCTGGGCGGCAGCTCGTTTTTCCAGACCCTCCGCCAGAAACTCCTCTGGAGCGGATCCCACGCCTGAATCCCGTCCTCATCCCATCCCACTGGCCTCCCTTCCCATGGTTCGACTCAAAGACATCGCCGAACGCGCCGGCGTTTCGATCATGACGGTGTCCAAGGTGCTGCGAAATGCCCGCGACATCTCCGCCGCCACCAAGGCACGCGTCCGCGCCCTCGCCCAGGAAATGGGGTACGTCCCCCATGCCATGGCCGCCGGCCTCCGCACCCGCGCCACCCGCCTCCTCGGCCTCGTCCTGCCCGGCGTCGTCAACCCCGTCCATGCCCGCCTTGTCATGGCCATCGAGGATCGCGCCTTCGAACTCGGCTACGACCTCTTCCTCGCCCATACCCTCGAGAAACCCGACCGCGAGGAATGGGTCCTCCGACGCCTCCTCGCCCGCCGCGTCGAAGGCCTCCTCGTCATGCCCGTCCCCCGCCTCGGCCATCCCCCCACCATCTACGCCGAACTCCAGCGCCTGAACATCCCCCTCGTCCTCCTCGGCGCCCCGCCCGACTTCGCCCAAGGCTTCCTCCGTGTCGCCATCGACGAACTTGCCGCCAGCCGCGAACTCACCCAGCACCTGCTCCAGCTCGGACATCGCCGCATCGCCTTCCTCGCCGGCCACAGCGTCTCGCCCTCCGCCCAGGCCCGCCTCGAAGGCCACCGCCGCGCCCTCCGCGATGCCGGCATCGAACCCGATGACCGCCTGATCTTCCCCGCCGGCACCACCCTCGAAGCAGGCTTCCAGGCCGCCCTCGAACTCATCCGCGAAAGCCCGGGCGTCACCGCCATCCAGGCCGTCAATGACCTCGTCGCCATCGGTGCCCTCAATGCCCTCGCCTCGCAGGGCGTCCGCATCCCCGACGACGTCTCCGTCGCCGGCTTCGGCAACATCCTCACGGCCGAACACGCCCGCGTCCCCCTCACCACCCTCCGCGAACCCAAGTTCCGCCTCGGCATCGTCGCCATGGAACTCCTCCGCAAACGGCTCCAGGGCGAACCCGCCCAAAGCCAGACCCTCCGCGCCGAACTCCTCATCCGCCGAAGCACCGCCCCCCCCTCCGTCAATCCCATGATCTGAACCGAAAACCGCAATCCCGAGGGCCGGGTTCCACAAGGCCGCAAGGATGTGGAGCGATGGGATGCGGACCCGCGGAGCTCGTCCCTCCGGAATCGCGGCGCCCACTCTCACTCCGGCCAGAACATCCCCTGGCTCAGATTCGTGTACGAACCGCTGGCCGTGGCCATGCGCTGCGCCGCCCGCACCAGGTACACCGCCCCAACCGGCCCCGCGTCATCGCGAAAGCGCCTCTCGTTCCTCCCCAATTCCGCCACCCGTTCCCAGCCGCGTCCCCCGGGATCCATGGACCGATGGACCCGGTAGCCCTCCGCCGCATCCGGCGACGCCGCCCACTGAAGCTCCACCGATTCCCCCCGGCGTTGACCCCGCACCCGCCCGGGCGGCGCCGTCACGTGCAGACGCAAGGTCGGATCCCCCAGGATGGTCAGCGTCCGCGTCGTCCCCCGGTTCGGATCCCGGTACACCAGATGCCGGTTGGCCGTCTCCAACTGGGCATCCCCCAGGGTCCCGCCCCGCGCCAGCGGATCGAACCGCCACTCGGCATACCGCACCCAGAACGTCGCCAACCCGTGGTCCCGCGACGCGATGATCGCCCGCAACAGGTTGTTCTCGCCCGCCGCCCAATCGCCAAACCACGACCCCATCAACATCGAGAAGGCCACCCGCGCCTGATGCCGCGGCTCGGTGAGGCGGGCCGTCGTCACCATCCCGGGCCAGTTGTCCCGAATGCGGTCGATCGCACCCGCCCCCGACTGAAATCCCCATGCCGCCGTGCGTCCGTCCCCCAACGCAAACAGATCCCCCTCCCCCAGCACCGCCGGGTCGAGCCCATACAACCGGCTCCCCGTCCGATAGGCGCTGCCCAGCATCGCCATGTCCGTGTAATTTTCGAAGTACGCCCCCACCACCGCCCGCGGTTCGAAGGGCATGCCCCCCTGCCGGTACCGGTGCGCCTTGTCCAGATACTGACGCAGCAGCGCCACCTCCGCGCTCCGTCCCCGACCGAAGGCCGGCATCCCCGCGAAATCCACCCGCCCGAACGCCAGTTCCAGCCGGGTGTCCCCAGCCTCGTTCGGCGGCACCCACGCCATGTCGAACTTGCCGTCGCCAGGCACGTTCCGCGTGATCCCGAACCGGGGCGGCGCCAGGTGCGCCGGATACTCCATCCGGTCGTGCCAGATCCCATCCATGTCCCCGTAGTAATGGTCCGACGGCCAGGCACCCAGATGGTTGTTGCCCCGCCCGGTATGGGTGTCCTCCGCCTCCATGCCCGCATACGGAATCGCCACGTGCCCGATCAGGTACACACAACGCAGTTCCCCCCCGCTCGCCCGCCAAGCGTCCTGCAGCATCGACCGGATGCGGACAATCGCGTTGGTGTTGGCCAGCCACTCCCGATCGTCATGACGCGGCACCTCACGGCGCCACACCCGCCAGCCATCCGCCATCAAGTCCCGTTCCAGCCGCCGTAATTCGGCATCCAGATCCCCCGCCACCGTCTCGTCCACCAGGACGGCCACCTGTCCGCGATCCTCCACGGCCGGCAATCCCACGCCCGCCGTCGCATCCAACCGCGACGGACGCCCGTTGGTCCAAAGCTGGTACTCGTACAACCGCCCCGCCTCCAGGGCCCGATCCTCCCATGTGTCCGCCCGCTCCACCCGCCCCACCGTCACCCAGTTGCTCACTCCCGAAACCGTCCGCCGGACCTCGATCTCCACCGCCGGATCCAGCCGCCATGCCAGTCGCAACCCCGAATCCTCCTCCAGGGGCACAACGCTCAAAACCCGGTTGCGCTTCCACAACTCCACCCGGTCCACCCCGCCATCAAACAACGCCACCTCGTCGAGCGTGCCCCGCGCCCCCTGCCGGCCATCCGGCAGTCCGCCCACCGCCATCCCCGCCCGCATCGCCCCCGCCCCCGGTCCCGGCACCCGCGCCGGCACATCGTTCAGGATCATCCGCCCCTCCACGAAGCCCCGCACCCGACCCGGAAAGACATTCCATGCCACCTCCGCCCATTGCCCCGCTCGAAAGGTCACCGGCCCGCTCTCGATCGCATACGTCTGGCGCGGGCCCGACCCGCTTCGGAATACCAGCCGATCCCCCTCCGGCGCGATCGCCAGTTCCCACCAGCCATCCTGCGGATGGCCCTCCCGATCGCCGATGGCCAGCAGCGTCGCCCACGCCCCCGGCCCCTGCCCGCCCCCCGGCCCCGCACTGCTCCAATCGGGTCGATACCACAACCGCACCCCCATTCGTACCGGATCCACCGCGGACCGTCCGCGCCGGCCCGAAACCGGATACACCAGCGCGCCGCCACCCTCCCCGAACCGGACCCCGTCTCCGAGAACCCCCGGCACACGCTCGCCCGCCGTGTGGCTCAGCGGCTTCGTCCCGTCTTCCGCGGCCAGTTCCCCCCCCTCGAAGGACCACGCCGCCCACCGCTGGGGCTGCGCCATGGCCGTCCCCGCCGTCATCCCGATCGCCAGCCCGATGCCCAACCCCAACCCGATCACCGCCCCCAGGGCGCCAGACCGGCGCCCGCCCCCGCCCGTCACCCGGACGGACGGACGCCGGAGCGTTTCGCCCGCCCGTTCAGTACTTGGGGACGCTGGCATCGATACGGTCGGACCAGGCGGCGATGCCGCCCTTGACGCTCTTCACGTACTTGAACCCCTGTTCGCGCAGAAACCTCAGGGCCTTCAACGACCGCACCCCGCTCTTGCAGTGCAGGTAGATCCGCTGGTTCGGGTCCAACTCGGTGAAACGCTGCGGCAACACGCTCAACGGCACCAACGGAACCCCGGCAATCCGGGCAATCTGGTGCTCGTCCGCCTCCCGGATGTCCACCACCCGGATGCCCAGGGACGGGTCCTCCAGGGCCCGCTTCATCTCCTCGACCGACACCTCGTCCGGGTTGTCCTCCGGCGCAGCCTCCGGCATCACCCCGCAGAACTGCTCGTAGTCGATCAACTGGTGGATCGTCGGGCGCTCCCCGCACAGCGGACACTGCGGATCGCGGCGGAGACGCAGTTCCTTGAACTTCATGTCCAGCGCGTTGAACAACAGCAGCCGCCCGATCAACGAACTCCCCTTCCCCAACGCCAGCTTCAGGATCTCCGTCGCCTGGATGCACCCGATGATCCCGGGCAACACCCCCAGCACCCCGCCCTCCGCGCAACTCGGCACCATCCCCGGCGGCGGCGGCTCGGGATACAGGCACCGGTAACAGGGCCCTCCCAGGTGCGGCGCAAACACACTCGCCTGTCCCTCGAACCGGAAGATCGAGCCGTACACGTTCGGCTTCCTCAGCAGCACGCACGCATCGTTGGTCAGGTACCGCGTCGGGAAATTGTCCGTGCCGTCCACCACGATGTCGTACTGCCCGAGGATCTCGAGGGCGTTCTCGCTCGAAAGCCGCGTCGTGTGCAGCGTCACCTCGACGTTCGGGTTCAACTCCTGAATGGTGTCCCGCGCGGACTCCGCCTTCGACCGGCCCACATCGCTCGTGCCGTGCAGCAACTGACGCTGCAGGTTCGAGAAATCCACGTTGTCAAAATCCACCAGGCCCAGCCGCCCGATCCCCGCCGCCGCCAGGTACATCGCAATCGGAGATCCCAGCCCGCCCGCCCCCACACACAACACGCTGGTGGAACAGATCTTCTTCTGCCCCGCCATCCCCACCTCGGGCAGAATCAGGTGGCGCGAATACCGGCGGATCTCGTCGTTCGACAGTTGCATAACATGGCCCGGACCCGCAGTCCGGACCGGCGAGCCTACGTTCCGCCGTCCTCAAAGCAAGCCGCCGGAATCGCGTCCCGATCCGTGCTCGGACCGCTTCCGCGGCTTTCCGATTGCGCGGTGCCCCTGCTCTGCCGGATGCTTGCGCACGGACCCAGAGCTCTAATCCCGAATCCATGAAACCTACCTGGACAAAAAACTTCACCAGGCGCGACTTTCTCGTCGGAACCACCGCCGCGACCGCGTTCGCCTTCAACTTCGTCCCCAGCCGCGTCTGGGGCGCCAATGAACGCCTCCGGATGGCCGGCATCGGCGTCGGCGGGAAGGGTTCCAGCGACATCGACCAGGCGGGCTCGCTCGGCGATGTCGTCGCCCTCTGCGACTGCGATGATCGCTCCCTCGAAACCAAGGCCCAGAAATGGCCGTCCGCGAAGAAGTTCCACGACTTCCGCGAGATGTTCGACAAGATGGGCAGCGGCATCGATGCGGTCACCATTTCGACCCCGGACCACACCCACGCCCACGCCGCCGCCGAGGCCATCATCCGCAAGATCCACGTGTACGTGCAGAAGCCCCTCACCCACACCCCGTGGGAGGCCCGCCACCTGCGCACCCTTGTCCGCAAGTACGGTGTCTCCACCCAGATGGGCAACCAGGGCTCCGCCGCCGACGGCCTCCGCCGCGGCGTCGAGGCCATCCAGGCCGGCGTCATCGGCACCGTCCGTGAGGCCCACGTCTGGACCAACCGCCCCGTCTGGCCCCAATCCCCCACCATCGTGGCCCGCCCCGCCAACGCCATGCCGGTCCCTGCCCACATCCACTGGGAACAGTTCATCGGGCCCTCCGCCATGCGCCCCTACCACCGTGCCTACCATCCCTTCAACTGGCGCGGTTGGTGGGACTTCGGAACCGGCGCCCTCGGCGACATGGCCTGTCATACCGCCAACCTTGCCTTCCGCGCCCTCAAACTGACCGTCCCGTCACTCGTCGTCGCCCAGAACGAAGCGCTCAATCCCGAAACCTTCCCCGGCTGGGCCACCGTCGTCTATGAGTTCCCCGCCCGCGGCAACCTGCCCCCGGTCACCCTCAAGTGGTACGAAGGCAAACTGCCCAACGGCGACAAGAACCTCCCGCCCATGGAACTCTTCCACGGCAACAACCCGCCCGGTTCCGGCTCCCTCCTCGTCGGCGACAAAGGCATCCTCTACTCGCCCAACGATTACGGCTCGCAGTGGGTGCTCCTGCCCGAGAAGGACTTCGAAGACTGGGAACCACCCACCCCCACCATCCCCCGCAACGGACGCGACGACCTCGGCATGAAGGAGGAATGGGTCGCCGCCATCAAGGGCGGACCCGCCCCTTACGCGGACTTCGAGTTCTCCTGCGACATGACCGAGTCCATCCTCCTGGGCAACGTCGCCATGCAGGCCGGAGGCCGCATCGAGTGGGACAGCGAGCGCCTCCTCGTCAAGGGCAACCCCGCCGCCCAGAAGTTCATCAAGCGCGAATACCGCCCCGGCTGGAAAATCGCCGGCTGACGCCCCATCCCGACCCCCACCCACCCCAGGCCCGATCGGTCCCCACCGGTCGGGCCTTTTCCTTTCCTGCATGGACTTAAGCGATGGCGCCGCTCGCTCCTGACTCCCCGCCCTCCCAAGACCGTTGGGTGTACACGCTTCAGCGTGTGCCCCCCAAACCACCCCGACACGCTAAAGCGTGCACACCAAACGAACCGCCCCTCGACGTCCCGCCCTCCCAAGACTGCTGGGTGTACACGCTTCAGCGTGTGCCTTCCAAACCACCCCGACACGCTAAAGCGTGTACACCAAACGAACCGCCTCCACGTCCCGCCCTCCCAAGACCGTTGGGTGTACACGCTTCAGCGTGTGCCTTCCAAACCACCCCGACACGCTAAAGCGTGCACACCAAACGAACCGCCCCCACGTCCCGCCCTCCCAAGACCGTTGGGTGTACACGCTTCAGCGTGTGCCCCCCAAACCACCCCGACACGCTAAAGCGTGCCCACAAACCAACCGCCCCCCACGTCCCGCCCCCCCAAGACCGTTGGGTGTACACGCTTCAGCGTGTGCCTTCCAAACCACCCCGACACGCTAAAGCGTGTACACCAAACGAACCGCCCCTCCACGTCCCGCCCTCCCAAGACCGTTGGGGTGTACACGCTTCAGCGTGTGCCCCCCAAACCACCCCGACACGCTAAAGCGTGCACACCAAACGAACCGCCCCTCCACGTCCCGCCCTCCCAAGACCGTTGGGTGTACACGCTTCAGCGTGTGCCTTCCAAACCACCCCGACACGCTAAAGCGTGTACACCAAACGAACCGCCCCCCACGACCCGCCCTCCCAAGACCGTTGGGTGTACACGCTTCAGCGTGTGCCTTCCAAACCACCCCACCCCACCAACCCGCATCCGTATCAGCCCCCGCGGATTCGAAGACCAAGGCGGTCGCCGACGTGGGCGTACAATTCGAGACCCTCGCGGGTGGCGTCGAGGAGGTCCCCGGCAAGCCGGACCCGCCCCGGGGCGAACAGCGTCAGGATGGCGGAGGCGCCGAACCGGAAGCAGCCGATTTCGGCGCCCTTGGCGGCGGGGATTTCCGGCGGGTATCCGAAGACGGCGCTGCCGACGTTGGTGGCGCCCACGGGGGCCACGAGGACGGGACCGAAGGCGTCGGTGTGGAGGAGGATCTGCCAGCGGCGGTTGGTCCAAAGCCAGGCAAGACGTTGGCGAAGGGCAATGGGATTGACCGAGGCGAGCGGGCCCTTGAGGAGGCGTGGGGACGAGGGGATTCCGGCGACGGGGAAGTGAAACCGATGGTAGTCGGTGGGGCAAAGGCGCGAGAACACGGCGGGTCCGCCCTGGAATGTCCGGCTCAGGGCGGGGTCGTCGAGGAAGCTGTCCAGATCGAACCGCTGTCCCTTGACATAGAAGCGGTCGGCGGCGGAGAGGCTGGACCAGCCGAGGTGCCGTCCGTCGGCGGGAAAGACCGCCGCATCGGGGTGGGGATCGACGGGGCGGGCTTCGGGGCGGAGCCGGCGGTGGAAGAACTCATTGAAGGTGCGGAAGGAGTCCGGGGGATCGGCGAATTCCGCAGGGTCGAGTGCGTAGCGGTGGAGGAAGGGGGCGATGCGCGAACGGCTGGCGGGTCGATCCATCCGCCAGCCGTACCAGCGGGAGAACCAGGGGCGGATGACGAAGGCGCGGAGGGCGAGCCGGCCGACGGGGGATTCGTAGGCCCAGCGGAGCCAGCCTTCGCCGTAGATGGCCTCGGTCTCGATCCGTCCGGAGTAGCGGTTGCGGAAGCGGACGGGTGGGGAGGGTGCGGCCACAGGCAGGGAGCCGGCTTGCCCCCGGGTTCAGGCGGCGGGCGTGCCGGCCTGGGGCATCATGCCGGTCTGGCGGGCGTAGTTGAAAATGCCTCCGGCATCGATGACCGGGCGGACCTCACCGAGGGTCTTGAGGGCGAACACCTGTCCGGTGCCGTGATGGCGGATGGTGTTGGCATCGATGTCCACAGTGGCGATGTCGCCGGTTCGGAACCGGTCGCACAGGCGGTCGGGGGCTTCGACGGGATAAAGTTCGCCGGTGGCGATGCAGTTGCGGAAGAAGATGCGGGCGAAGCTTTCGGCGACGACCGCCTGGCAGTCGCTGGCGCCGAGGGCGATGGGGGCGTGTTCGCGGGAGCTGCCGCACCCGAAATTACGGCCGGCGATGACAATGGGATATGAGGTCTTGGTGCTGCCTTCAGGGACGAAGCGGGTCGGATAGAGGGAATCCGGCAGGCCCCAGAGGGCATAGGCGCCGAGTTTCTCGTACTCCTCGGGGATGGTGGGGACGAGGTTCAGGAACTGCGCCGGGATGATCTGGTCGGTGTCGATGTTGTCCCGGACGACATATACGGGTCCGGTGAAGACGCTCTGCATGGTGGGAATGTGGGACACCGGGGGCGGAGGGTTCAACGGGATTTCTGCGGGGTTGAGGAGCGGGCGCATCTCCGGATTGTCGGGAGGTGCAACGGTCCCTCCCCCCCTCCCAAGGGTCGTCGTCCTGCCGCCGCCACCTCCGGATTGACCCCACCAGGGCACCCCATCAGCCTGACTCCACCCCACGATACGCCCATGCCCGACCCCCACAGCCAGCCTCAGTGGATGCAGGAGGTCATCCACCAGCACCTCTTCAGCCAGTTCTGGCTGACGCTCTTCTTCGTGGTGCCGCTCGTCCTGGTGGCCCGAGCCGTCGTCGCGGGAACCCGCTACTCCGCCATCCTCATCATCGTGGTGTTCGGCCTGGGCATGGGCTACCTCCTGGTGGCAACCAGCGTCTCGGAACCCGGCCTGCGGGATTACCCCATGCTGGGCGTCATCGCCCAGGCGACGATCATTGCCCTGGCAGCCTCGTTCTTCGTGGGAGGCCAGGAATTGCGGCGGATCCTCTTCGGAACCCCTTCCCTCCCCGACCAAAGTGTGGTGTACGCCATGGAAGAAGTGTTCTTCGGCACCGCCCGTACCCAGGTGGTGTTCATCGTGCGCGCCTTCTTCCTGCTCCTCGGTCTGGAATCCCTCACCCGCCTCCTCCAGGGCACCGTGCCGGACACGGCCCTGGCCCGTTACTACCCCCTCATGGCCTACATGGGCCTGATCATCGCCGTCATTCTCATCGATCACAAAGCCACCATCGCCAACAAGAGCCTCTATCTCCGCAAGGGTCTGGTGGAGATGTCTGCCGTGGTGGCCGTTCTATGGGCGGGCTACCAACTGGCCTCGTGGGCGAAACCCACGGTGGCCCTGCCCCAGATCTTCTTCGTCATGCTCCTCGCCTCAGGCCTGGGACTCCTCTTTCCCCGCTGGCTCCATGGCCCTGCCTTGAGATGCCTCCTCTTCGCCGGCATCCCCGTGGTCCTGGCGGCCAACTTCGTCATCGGTGGATCCAGAATCGGCGAAGCCTTCGCTCTCACCGGAATGAACGCCGTTCTGGCATATGGCTTCTTCGGACAGGTGTTCTGGATGTTCGGAGGCATGGCCCTCCTCATGCTGTTCGGTGGGACCGCCGCCGTCCGCAACCTCGGCCCCGGCATGGCGGGCTCGCTGTCGCATGCCGGCCTGACGGGTGCCTGCACCGCCGGGGACCTCGGTGAGTCCGCGGCCAAACGGGCCCCAATCATGATCAACATCCCCTTTTTCGGCCATGTGTTCGTCTTCTCCATCCTGGCCGTCAGCATTGAACGCGGTGCCCTCACCTGGGTCCCGGCCATCAGTGTCGCCGCCGTCGGGGTGGCCTTGACCGCCTGGTCCCTGCGCAACCTCCGCCATGCCCGAGGCGACGATTCCTGCGAGGTCCGCGCCCTCATGCAGTTCTCCTTCGGCTGGCAGTTGTGCGCCGTCTTCGGCGGCATGCTCGCCCTTTGCCTCTCCGGACTGACCCTGGAAAATGCACTCATGGCCAAGAGTTCCTCCATCTCCCACTTCGGCCTGTTCGCCGCCATTCAGGGCGGCATGGCCGGACCCCACGCCGCCAGCCTGATCGCCTTCGTCTTTGCCATGCCCTTCCTCGTTCATCCCCTCGTGTTCTTCCTCTTCGGACGGGGCATGGAAAAAGACGGCGAAATGCCCCGCATCCCCGTGATCGCCCTGGGCGTTCTGGGTCTCCTCGGCGTCCTCGGAGCCCTCACCTGGGGTCGCGGCTGAATTCGTCGGAAGGGTCAACCGGACAGGTGAATCCGGAGGGCTGCGATCTTCCTCGCGCTTCCTTCCCCCGACGGTTTGGAACCGGCACCCGGGGATTGCCAATCGCGCCTGGCCCCGGCTTCATTCCCCCTCCCATCACGCTTCCCAACTCATCCACCCCATGAAATCCCTTGCACGCCTCGCCTTGGGGCTCCTGGCCACGTCCCTGGCCCTGAACGCCCCGGCCGCCGACCTCACCGGTCAACTCGGTCTCCAGACCTGGACCCTGCGCAACATGGAGTTCGACCAGGTGGTCGAGTTCGCAAAGAAGCACGGCATCCGGCACCTCCAGATGATCGGCAAACACATGGACCCAAAAGCCCCCGCCGAGGAAACCCGGCGGAAAAAGGCCGTCCTCGATGCCGCCGGCCTCCGCGTGTACACCTTCGGCGTTGCCGGCACCTCCCTCGACCAGAACGAAAACCGGAGGCTCTTCGAGTTCGCCAGGTCCCTCGGCATCGAGGTCATCGTCGTCGAACCCAACGATTTCAAGATCCTCGATCTCCTCGAGGAACTGGTGAAGGAATACGACATCAAGATCGCCATCCATAACCACGGCATCCGCTCCCTGTACGGCAACCCCGCCGTCGTCCGTGCCCTCCTCAAACACCGCGACCCCCGCATGGGCGTCTGCCTGGACACCGGCTGGATTGCCTCCACCGGCATGGACCCCACCAAGGTCTTTCAGGACTACGCCGGACGGGTCTTCGACATCCATCTCAAGGACAAACGGGTCGAGAAAACCCAGGGCGACGACGTGGCCTTCGACACCCACATCGGCCAGGGACAGGGTCGCCTCGAGAATCTCCTCGCCGAACTGCGCCGCACCCGGTGGCCGGGCATCCTCGCCATCGAAACCGACAGCAACGATTTCGCCCGCAACCCCGACGAGTTCGTCGCCCAGGCCAGGGCCTTCGTGACCCGCCACGGACGGTGATCCCGCCCGAAATTCCCCGGCATCTCCGCAAATCTCCTTCCGCGCCCGGTCCGCTTCGCGTTGACTGGGCGCCGGCTTTTCACGGCATGAAAATCGTCCTCGCGTACTCCGGCGGCCTCGACACCTCCGTCCTCCTCTCCTGGATCAAGGAGACCTACGACGCCGAGATGATCGCCTTCTGCGCCAACATCGGACAGGAGGAGGAACTCAAGGGCCTCGACCGCAAGGCCCGCAAAACCGGCGCCTCGAAGATCTACATCGACGATCTCCAGGAGGAGTTCGCCGCCGACTTCATCTTCCCCATGTTCCGCGCCGGAGCCGTGTACGAGGGCCAGTACTTCCTCGGCACCTCGATCGCCCGCCCGCTCATCGCCAAGCGCATGATCGAAATCGCCCGCCTCGAGAACGCCGACGCCATCGCCCACGGCGCCACCGGCAAGGGCAACGACCAGGTCCGCTTCGAACTCACCGCCAGCGCCCTCGCCCCGGAACTCCAGATTATCGCCCCCTGGCGCGACGAGAGCTTCCGCGAGGAGTTTCCCGGCCGTCAGGAAATGATCGAGTACTGCGCCGCCCGCAATGTCCCCGTCCAGGCCAGCGCGAAAAAGCCCTACTCGATGGACCGCAACCTCCTCCACATCTCCTACGAAGCCGGCATCCTCGAGGATCCCTGGTTCGATGCCGGCGACCTCTCCAACCGCGACAAGTTCACCACCCTCTCCGTCCTCCCCGAGGATGCCCCCGACCGCCCCGAGTTCGTCACCCTCGACTTCGAACGCGGCGATTGCATCGCGGTCAACGGCAAGCCCCTCTCCCCGCTCGCCGTCATGAAAACCCTCAACAGGATCGGCGGCCGGCACGGCGTGGGACGCGTGGACATGGTCGAGAACCGCTTCGTCGGAATGAAGAGCCGTGGCGTGTACGAAACCCCCGGCGGGAGCATCCTTCACTTCGCCCATCGCCAGCTCGAAAGCCTCACCATGGACCGCGAGGTCATGCACCTGCGCGACTCCCTGATCCCGAAGTACGCCGAACTGGTCTATTACGGCTTCTGGTTCAGCCCCGAGCGCCTCGCCCTCCAGGCCCTCGTCGAGGAAAGCCAGAAACACGTCACCGGCACCGTCCGCGTGAAACTCTACAAGGGCGGCATCCACGTCGCCGGCCGCCGCAGCCCGGTCAGCCTCTACCACCCCCAGATCGCCACCATGGAAGCCGACCCCACCCAGGCCTACAACCAGGGCGACGCCACCGGCTTCATCCGCCTCAACGGATTGCGCCTCCGCGTCCAGGCCCAGGTGCATGCCGCCCGCAAATCGCCCTCCGCACGCCAACGCCGCACCAAGCGCTGATCCCCCCCGCGCTTCACTTCCGGAGGGACGAGCTCCGCGAGTCCTCTTCCCATCGCTCCCTCCGCACGACCCGTTCAGCAAGGCGGCACTTCGACGCTCTGGTCCCACGGATACCCCGTCACCCTCATTCGCCGGGGTATCCCTCCCCCTCCGGGCCCGAACGTCGCGTCGATCCGCGTGAAGTGAAGCGCCCCGCCATCCGACTGCCCCACATTCACCACCCGGGTGGAACCCAGCACGTGGTGCCAGTGCCCGTTCCGCCCGGGCGTCTCGTGGTCATGACCGAACACCACCAGCCATGGCTGAAACCGTTCGATCGCCTCGGTCCACTCCGCGTTTCCTCCGATCGGCCCGGAAGGCATGCTCAACGGCGTGCCCAGCGGCGGTTCGTGCATCAGCCACAGGACCCGGGCCGCCGGTCCGATCCGCCGCACCACTCGCGGCAGCCAGCCGTCCATGTGCCCCGGAAGCGGTTCCTTCGTCAGCGTGAAGGCCGTCTCGTCCCCCAGCCGGGTCGGAAACCCCACCAACGTCAGGGACCCCACCCGGCACGCCTCCCCATGCAAGGTCACCACCTCCCGACCGATGTCCCGGAGGGCCGCGGCGAATCCCACATAATTCCAATCCTCGTGATTGCCCCGCACCACCACCACCTCCCGCACCGGCAGGGCCGCCACCGCCTCCGCGCATCCCCGCACCGACAACTGACCCGATGCCACCCCCAACGCGTCCAGGAAATCTCCGAGCAACGCCACGGCGTCCGGCTTGTGCAGCGCGACCGCCTCCCCCAACTGCCGGTAAAGCGCCTCGGACTGGTGAAGATCGCTGACCGCCAGCAATCGCACCGTCTCCTGCCCGCCCTCACCCGGCTCTGACAGACCCCGACGCACCATGGGCCAAGAGTATCCAGCCGGTTCCGCCGCGTCATGCCGGAAGAACTCCCACCACCGTATCCATGCAGAACGGTTCCTGTTTGGCGGCATTTCTGTTGCCTGAGGGTTGGGACTTACGGACGTTGGACGGGTCGGTGCCGGTTCCGGCCCGACTCCCGCCATGGGTGAAGCAAGTGCCAGCAACAGGTCATGGCTTGGCGCGCATGCGTTGGAGTCGGGGGGTGTCCTGCTCGCCATCTACGGCCTGCTGGCGTTCCTGGCGGCCTGGCTTGGTGGCGAACTGCCCTCCCGCATCAGGCTCACCCATACCCGGCTGCAACTGGCCATCGGATTCGTCTCCGGGCTCATGCTCGGCCTGGCCATGCTGGGTCTCCTGCCGCATGCCATCGGCACGCTGGCCGCATCCGATCAGGCCATGGGCTGGGCGTTGGCGGGCTTCGTAACCCTGTTCCTGATCCAACGGTTCCTCCCGTTCCACCACCATGATGTTGCCGAAGGCACCCCGCCGGAAACCTGCGGCCTCCCCCACGCGCTGGCGGATCGCTCCGCCCGGAACCTGGGCTGGATCGGCGTCGCCCTGGGCTTGTCCCTCCACTCCGTCTTCGATGGATTGGCCCTGGCCGCCGCCACCGCAACCACGGAGCACGGGGCCGGCGCGATGCTGGGGCTCGGAACCGCCCTGGCGGTGATTCTCCACAAGCCGTTCGGAGCCCTGGCCATTGCCACCCTGATGACGATTCGGGGGACGCCCGCAGCGCTGCGGCGCCAGGTGATCCTCGGATTCGCGCTGGTGACGCCTCTGGGAGCGCTGGCATTTCATCTGGGCGCAGGTCCCTGGGCCCATGGTCACCCCGCCTGGCTGGGCGCGGCGCTGGCCTTCTGTGCGGGCACCTTCCTTTGTATCGCCGCAGCCGATCTGCTGCCGGAGATCCAGTTCCACACCCATGACCGCTGGAAGCTCAGTGCCGCACTGATGGCCGGACTCGGCGTGGCGGTGCTCATCACGCGATTCGCCCACCCCGACCACCCCGACCCGGAACATCGGCACGCCCGGATTCACCGCACGCCGCAACCGACGCTCTTCGAGGTCTGCCACAGCCCACCCGACCGGAACCACTCCCCCTATCCCTTCCCCTCGCGCGATCCCGGATTCCACCCCGGCCCGCCCCCCGCACCCCCGGAACCGTCGTTTCTGCGACCGCGCCCCACGGCGCCCCTGCCCCCAGGTCAGTGCTGCGGGATCGCCGCGATGATCTGCCGGACGATCTCGTCCGGGGAAACGCCGTCGCTCTGGGCCGCAAAATTCGGGCCCAGTCGGTGCCGCATGACGGCGGGCGCGATGGCGGCCACATCGGCGCAACTCACGCAGTCCTCGCCTCTCAAAAGAGCCCGGGCCCGCGCCGCCACCACCAGGCTCAGGCTGGCACGCGGTCCCGCCCCCCAGCTCAGCCATTTCTTGCAGAGATCGAGGGCCGTGGGGTCCTTGGGGCGCGTCACCCGCACCAGCGTCTCGGCGTACTGGTACACATGATCGGCGATCGGGATCCGCCGCACGCCCGCCTGCAACTGGATGATCTCCTCCGCCGACAACACGGGTTCGGGCGCACCTTCCGATGCCGTCGTGCCGCGCTTCATGATCTCGAGTTCCTCGCTCGAACTGGGGTAATCGACGGTGATCATGAACAGAAACCGGTCGAGTTGCGCCTCGGGCAGCGGATAGGTCCCCTCCTGCTCGAGTGGATTCTGCGTGGCCAGCACGAAGAACGGGTCCGGCAGCGGATAATCCGTTCCCCCGGCAGTCACCTTCCGCTCCTGCATGGCCTCCAGCATCGCCGCCTGCGTCTTGGGCGGCGTCCGGTTGATTTCGTCCGCCAGAATGACGTTGGCGAAGATCGGACCAGGCAGGAACTTGAACCGCCGCTCCCCGGACACCGGGTCCTGGTAGATCACCTCGGTGCCGGTGATGTCCGAGGGCATCAGGTCCGGCGTGAACTGGATCCGTTTGAAGCTCAGATGGAGCGAGCGCGCCAGACTCGAGACCAGCAGGGTCTTCGCCAGCCCCGGCACCCCCACCAGCACCGCGTGGCTCCTCGTGAAAATCGCAATCAGGATCTGCTCGATCACCTCACGCTGGCCCACAATGACCTTGGCCAGTTCGCGCTCGAGCGCGGCGCGGGCATCCTGCAGGCGGGAAAGGGAGGCGAGCGGGTCTTGGGTCGATGTCGTCATGGTGCGAACTGGATCGGCGTCAGCGCCGCGAGGCTTCTCCGCGACGCTCCCGATTGCAACACGGAGTTTGCGCCCACCCGATGGGCCGAAGGGGGTCTCGACGCGCCGCCGCCCCCGGATAAAGTCCCCGCGGCGCCATGAAGCTCATCCGTCTCGCCGCTGCGGTCCTCAACCAGACCCCCCTCGACTGGCGGGGCAACCGCGCCCGGATCGGCGCCGCCATCGACCAGGCCCGCGCCCAGGGCGCCTCCGTCCTCTGCCTCCCCGAACTCGGCATCTCCGGCTACGGCTGCGAGGACACCTTCCAGTCCCCCAACACCCTTCACCACGCCCTCGAAGCCCTCCTCGATCTGCTGCCCCGCACCCGCGGCATGGTCGTCTCCTTCGGCCTTCCGCTCCGCGTCCGGAATGGCATCTACAACGTCGCCGCGCTGGCCGTCGATGGGCGCCTCCAGGGATTCGTCGGCAAACAGCACCTCGCCGGCGACGGCATCCACTACGAACCCCGCTGGTTCAAACCCTGGCCGGCCGGCGTCCATGACACCGTCCTGGTCGCCGGGCAACCCGTCCCCGTGGGCGACCTGGCCTTCGACATCGGCGGTGTCCGCTTCGGCTTCGAAATCTGCGAGGATGCCTGGGTCGCCACCCGCCCCGGCATCCGCCTCGCCCGCCATGGGGTCGATGTCATTCTCAACCCCAGCGCCAGTCACTTCGCCTTCGGCAAGATCGCGGTGCGGCAGCGGTTCGTCCTCGAAGGCTCCCGCGCCTTCGCCTGCAGCTACGTGTACGCCAACCTCCTCGGCAACGAAGCCGGCCGCGCCATCTATGACGGCGAGGCCATGATCGCCACCGCCGGACGCCTGGTCGCCCTCGGACCCCGCTTCTCCTACGCCGAACATCGCGTCACCAGCGCGGTCGTGGATGTCGACCTCACCCGCCTCGAACAGGCCCGCCGGACCGCCTTCCAACCCCACCTCGGCTCCGATCCCGGACGCATCGTGGTGCCCGACTTCCCCTGGCCGGAATGCCCGCCCGAATCCCGCCCGCCCGAGGCCCCCGCCTGGGAGACCTCGCCGTGCCTCAAGGAGGAGGAGTTCGCCCGCGCCGTCCCGCTGGCGCTGTTCGACTATCTCCGCAAAAGCCGCTCCCGCGGCTTCGTGATCTCCCTCAGCGGGGGCGCCGACTCCGCCGCCATTGCCTGCCTCGTCGGCCTCATGGTCCGCTTCGGCGCCGCCGAACTCGGCATCGACGGCCTCCGCGCCCGGCTGGGTCTGCCAGCCGACACCCCCGCGGATTCCCGCGAACGTGCCCTTGAACGCGCCCTTACCCGCGCCCTCCTCACCACCGTGTACCAGGCGACCGCCAACAGCGGACGCATCACCCGCGCCGCCGCCCGCGCCGTGGCCGAGGCGGTCGGGGCCGAACACCACGAGTTCGATGTCAGCCCCCTGCACGCGGGCTACGTGGACCTTGTCTCCAAGGCCCTCGGCCGCCCGCTCTCCTGGGGCGAAGACGACCTGGCTTTGCAGAACATCCAGGCCCGCGTCCGTTCCCCCGGCGCCTGGATGCTCGCCAACGTCAAGGGCGCCCTCCTCCTCTCCACCAGCAACCGCAGCGAGGCCGCGGTGGGTTATGCCACCATGGACGGCGACACCAGCGGCGGGCTCGCCCCCATCGCCGGCATCGACAAGGCCTGGCTCCGCCATTGGCTGGTCTGGCTCGAACGCGAAGGTCCCCACGGCCTCGCACCGGTTCCCGCCCTCGCCGCCGTCAATGCCCAGGCGCCCACCGCCGAATTGCGCCCCGCCGATCGGGCCCAGACCGATGAGGACGACCTGATGCCCTACCCCCTGCTCGATGCCATCGAACGCGCCGCCATCCGCGACAAACGATCGCCCATCGAGGTCTTCCGGCTGGTCCGGCCCGCCTTCCCCGACCTCGACCCGGCCCAACTCGGCCGTTGGATCGAACGCTTCTTCCGCCTCTGGTGCCGCAACCAATGGAAGCGCGAGCGGTACGCCCCGAGCTTCCATCTCGACGACGAAAACCTCGACCCGAAGACCTGGTGCCGGTTCCCCATCCTCAACGGAGGCTTCGAACTCGAACTCGAAGACCTCCGCGCCTGGATCGCCAGCCCGCCCCCGGCCGGCTGAAGTCCTTCCCATCCCGATTCCCCGGGTTGCCGTCGGGCGTCGGCCACGGCATAACTCGCACCCATGGACTCGCCCCGTTCCCGCCTGCGCCTGCTCTCCCGGGCGGCCTCGCCGCTGGCCGGCGTTCTGATGGCCTTCCTGCCCCTGGCGACGCCCGCTTCGAGCGCCGGCCCGGACCTCGACGGCATCGAGTTCTTCGAAACCCATATCCGGCCGCTCCTGATCGATTCCTGCTACTCCTGCCACAGCGCGGGCGCTGACAAGGTCCGGGGCGATCTGCTGCTCGACTCCAAAGCCGGCTGGGAGAAGGGAGGCGTCAGCGGCAATCCCTCGATCCGCCCCGGCGATCCGGATGCCAGCCCGTTGATCCAGGCGGTTCGGCACGAGGACGACGACCTGGCCATGCCCCCGCGCAAGAAGCTGCCCGACGAACACATCGCGCTCCTCGAGGCGTGGGTCCGCATGGGGGCCCCCGATCCCCGCACCGACGGAGAGGCCCTGCCCGACCCCGCCCAGCTCGCCGCAGGGCACTGGGCGTTTCAACCGGTCCGCACGCCGGAACTCCCGGAGGTCTCGGACGTCTCCTGGGTCCGCAACGGCATCGACCGCTTCATCCTGGCCGGCATCGAGAAGGCCGGTCTCACCCCAGCACCCCAGGCCGACCGGTTCACCCTGATCCGCCGGGCCAGCTTCGTCCTCACCGGACTGCCCCCCACGGACGAGGAAGTGGCCGCCTTCGAAGCCGATCCCTCGCCCGACGCCTTCGAGCAGGTGGTGGACCGGCTCCTCGCCTCGCCCCGGTACGGGGAACGCTGGGGTCGCCACTGGCTGGATGTCGCCCGGTACGCCGACACCAAGGGGTACGTGTTCGAAGAGGAGCGCCGCTACCCTTACGCCTACACCTATCGGGACTACGTCGTCCGCGCCTTCAACGACGACAAACCCTACGACCAGTTCCTTCTGGAACAGATTGCCGCCGATGCCGTGGTCACCGAAGACGACCGGACCGCCCTGGCGGCGATGGGCTTCCTGACCCTCGGCCGGCGTTTCCTGAACAACGCGCACGACATCATCGACGACCGGATCGATGTCCTGACCCGGGGCACCATGGCCCTCACGGTGAGCTGCGCCCGCTGCCACGATCACAAGTACGATCCCATCCCCACCGCGGATTACTACTCCCTCTACGGCGTTTTCGCCTCGTCCGAGGAACCCGCCGAGAAACCGCTGCTGGGCACCATCCCCGATGCCGCCCGCCATGCCGAGTTCGCCGCCGAACTTTCCCGGCGCGAAACGGAACGCGACGAGTTCGTCCGCTCCAAGGAGGAGGAACACCGCGCGAAACTGCGGCGCACCGTCGGCACCCACCTTCTGGCCGCCCACGACGCGGCAGCCTTCGAGGACGCCGGCAAGCGCGAGGAGATCGCCCGGTCGCGCCAGCTCAGCCCGGTGGTGGTCAACCGCTGGATCGCGGCCGTGGAAGGCTGGCGACAGGACCCCAACCCGCTCTTCGCAGCATGGCTCGCCTTCGCGGCGCTTCCGTCGGAATCCTTCGCCGACGACGCCGCCGCAGTCGCCGCGGCCATTGCAAGTCCGGCCGGCGCATCCGGCCATCCCGCCCCGGTGGTGGAGGCCTTTGCCGGGGATCCCCCCACCTCGCTGAAGGAGGTGGCCGAACGTTACGACCGCCTGTTCACCGATCCGGCCGACATCTCGTTGAAGGACTTTCTCGCCTCCGAGAACGCGCCGATCGCCCTGTCCCGGGGCGAACTGCACCGCCTCTTCGATGTCCCCGAGGGCCAGCGGCAACGGGCCCTGCAACGTGCGGTCGAGCAGTTGCAGGCCACCCATCCGGGAGCGCCGCCCCGCGCCATGGCCCTGGTGGACAAATCCCGCCCGGTCGAGCCGGTGGTCTTTCGCCGCGGCAACCCGGGAAATCGCGGTGACACGGTCCCCCGCCAGTTCCTCGAACTCCTTTCCGGTCCGGAACGGCAGCCGTTCACCCAGGGAAGCGGCCGCCTCGAACTGGCCCGTGCCATCGCCAGCCCCGACAACCCGCTCACCGCCCGCGTCGCCGTCAATCGTGCCTGGATCCACCACTTCGGCGCCGGACTGGTCCGCACCCCAGGCGACTTCGGTCTTCGCGCCGACCCGCCGACCCACCCCAAACTCCTCGACTGGCTGGCCGCGTCCTTCGTGGCCGAAGGCTGGTCCATGAAGGCGCTGCACCGGCTCATCCTGCATTCCGCCACCTGGCAGCAGTCGGGTCATGTCACCCCCGAGGCCGCCGTGAAGGATCCCGACAACCGCCTGCTCTCCCACCAGAACCGGCGCCGCCTCGATTTCGAGGCGCTGCGCGACATGCTCCTCCAGGCCAGCGGCCAGCTCGACCTGACCATGGGCGGTCACGCGGTCGAGATCGCCGCCCAGAACTACCAGCCGCGACGGACGGTGTACGGCTTCGTCGAACGCCAGAACCTCCCCGGTGTCTTCCGCACCTTCGACTTCGCCAGCCCCGACACCACCAGCGCCCAACGCTTCCAGACCACCGTCCCCCAGCAGGCGCTGTTCTTCATGAACAGTCCCTTCGTCCTCGACCAGGCCCGCCACCTCGTGCGCCGGCCCGAAGTCGCCCAGGCCGGCTCCGTCGCCGAACGCGTCACCCAGCTCTATCGCGTCGTCTTCCAGCGCGTCCCCGACGCCGGGGAGATCGCCCTCGCGGAACACTTTCTCGCCGCCGCCGGCGATCCGCCCTCCGCCGAGCCGGTGCCCGTCTGGCAATACGGCCACGGCACCTGGGACGCCCAGGCCCAGGAGGTCCGCAACTTCCAACCCCTGCCCCATTTCACCGGCTCCACCTGGCAGGGAGGCCCCGATTTGCCGGACCCGACCCTCGGCTGGATCAGCCTCTCCGCCGAGGGCGGACATCCAGGTTCGCCCGCTCACGGACCCGCCATCCGCCGCTGGACCGCCCCCGCCGACGGGCTGATCGAGATTCGCGGCACTCTGCGTCACCCGGGCGAAGCCGGCGACGGCGTGCGCGCCCTCGTCGTCGCCTCGCGCCACGGGCTCCTCGGCCAATGGGACGTTCACAAGGGCTCAACCCAGACCGGGATCGACGGCATCCGCGTCCTCCGGGGCGACCACATCGACTTCGTGGTGGAATGCCGCGCCGACGAGCACACGGACTCGTTCCGCTGGGCCCCCCGGCTTCGGGATCTGTCGGCCGCCGAATCCGGAGCCCCGGAACCGTCCTGGGACGCCCGGGCCGATTTCGAAGGTCCCTCCGGCACCACCCGGCCGCTGACTCCCTGGGAACGCTACGGTCAGGTCCTGCTCATGGCCAACGAAGCCATGTTCGTGGATTGACACCACGCCGGCTCCGGCATCCCGACCGGGTCGCCAGCCTCCATCCCTTCTGCCGCCCATGCGCGTGCTCGTTGTCGAAGACGATCCCAAGATCGCCTCGTTCGTGGTCAAGGGGCTCAAGCAGAGCGGATTCGCCGTGGATCATTGCCGCGACGGCAACGAGGCCCATGTGCTGGCCGCGACGGTTCCCTACGACGCCGCGGTCGTCGATGTCATGCTGCCCGGGCTCGACGGCATCCGCCTGGTCCAGCGTCTGCGCCGAGAGGGCGCCACGACCCCCGTGATCTTCCTCAGCGCCAAGGCGTCCGTGGACGATCGGATTCGCGGACTTCAGGCCGGCGGGGACGATTACCTGACCAAACCCTTCGCCTTCTCCGAACTGCTGGCCCGCATCCAGGCGTTGATCCGCCGCGCCACCCAGGCCGCCGAGCCCACCCGGCTCGAAGTGGGCGACCTGAAACTCGACCTGCTCACCCGCGAAACCACCCGCGCCGGTCAGCGCGTCGAACTGCAGCCGCGCGAATTCGCCCTCCTCGAATACCTCATGCGCCATCCCGGACGTGCCGTCACCAAGACGATGATCCTCGAACACGTGTACGACTACAGCTTCGATCCCCAGACCAATGTCGTGGACGTCCTCGTCTCCCGCCTCCGGCAGAAGATCGACCGCGATTTCCCGACCAGGATGATCCACACGATCCGCGGGGTGGGCTATGTCCTCAAGGCCGCTTGAACGCATCCGCCGGTCGCTGACCTTCCGGCTCAACCTCTGGTACGCCATTCTGTTCATTGGCAGTACCGTCGTCCTCTTTCTCCTCACCTACGCCCTCCTCTACGCCACCGTCGGCAGGAAGGACCGCGAACTGGTCGAGTCCCAGATCAAGGAATACGTCCTCATCTACGCCGACCGCGGCCTGCGCGGCCTGCGCGACTATCTCCAGGCCGAGTCCTTGCGCGGCGGCCGCGTCCCCTATGTCCGCTTCACCGGCCTCCGCGGACCGTCCGTCGTCCTGTCCGTCCCCGCCGGCTGGGTCGAGGTCGCCGCCCGTGAAATCGGACCCGGCCGTTACCGCCGCGAAGTCTGGCTGCGCGTGCCCCGCGATGCCGAACGCGACCTGGTCTATCGCGTGGCCCAACTGGCCGACGGCTCATGGATCGAGGTCGGCCGCATCACCGACAGCCGCGATGCGCTCCTCGACCCGTTCCGCCGCGCCTTCTTCGGCGTCATGCTTCCCGTCGTCGCCCTCGGCATCTTCGGAGGCTCCCTCCTCGCGCACCGGGCCACCCGGCCCCTGCGCGAGATGGTCGAGACCGCGCAGTCCATCCTTCGCACCGGCAATCTCGATGCCCGTGTCCCCGTGGGCCCCTCCGAGGATGAACTCAACGAACTGGCCCGCCTCTTCAACCGGCTCCTCGAACGCAACCGCTCCCTCATCCGGGGCCTGCGCGAGTCCCTCGACAACGTCGCCCACGACCTGCGCACCCCTCTCGCCCGCCTCCGGGGCACCGCCGAACTCGCGCTGCGCAACCCGCCCGATTCCGCCTCCGCCCACGAGGCCCTGGCCGACTGCGTCGAGGAATCCGACCGCGTCCTCGAAATGCTCAAGGTCCTCCTCGATGTCGCCGAGGCCGAAACCGGCACCATGCGACTGGACCGCGTTCCCTCCGATCTCCGCGCCGTCCTGGCCGAAGTGGTGGACCTCTACGGCTATGTGGCCGAGGAACGCGGCGTATCGGTCGTCCTCGAACCCGGCGAACCCTGCATCGCCCCCGTCGATGCCGCCCGGCTCCGCCCCGTCATCGCCAACCTCCTCGACAACGCCATCAAATACACGCCGGCCGGCGGCACCGTCCGTCTCCGCGCCTTTGCCGCCCCGCCCGACGCGGTGATCGAGGTCCAGGACAACGGCATGGGCATTCCGCCCGCGGAACAGGCCCGCATCTGGGACCGCCTCTACCGCGGCGACAAGAGCCGTTCCCAGCGCGGCCTCGGCCTCGGCCTCAGCGTCGTCCGGGCCCTGGTCGAAGCCCACCGCGGACGCGTCGCCGTCCACAGCGTCCCCGATCGCGGTTCCATCTTCGAAGTCCGCCTGCCCCTGCGCTGAATTCGGCCTCGCAGAGCCCGGCCCTCCGGATTCACCCCCCACGCTTCACCCTTCGGAGGGACGAGCTCCGCGAGTCCTCATCCCCATGCTCCACTCCCCTTTGGCCTCGTCAAACTCGGCCCTCCGATTTCACCCCTCCGCTCCACCCTTCGGAGGGACGAGCTCCGCGAGTCCTCATCCCATCGCACCACACCCCTGCGGCCTCGTGGAACTCGGCCCCTCCGATCTCACCCCTCCGCTCCACCCTTCGGAGGGACGAGCTCCGCGAGTCCGCAATCCCATCGCACCCCCCTCCATCCTCGTACTCAGCCCGAAGGGCGGTACTCGTCCTCGTCATCGTCCTCGACCCGCAGCCACACCGTATAAGCGTCGCCTCATGGCTGGCCCGATGGGTTCGATCCTGTTCGGACCTCCCATTCCGCATGCGAACTGGGCAGCGCGACGTCGAGCACGAGCACGAGCACGAGCACGAGCACGAGCACGAGTACGATTACGAGACCCGCTGCAAAGTCTGAGGTGCGCTGGCAGGGCGGGGACGTTGGGAGCAGAGGCTGGGTCGGCCTCTGTTGGGTGTGCACGCTTTAGCGTGTCGGGGCGGAGTCGTGAGGCTCACGCTGAAGCGTGTACACTCAACGGTCCCTCCGATCTCACCCCTCCGCTTCAGCCTTCGGAGGGACGAGCTCCGCGAGTCCGCAATCCCATGCTCCCCCCCCCCTGGAAGCTTCCCCTTCCATCGGCTCCCGGAAACCCGGAGGGTTTCCAGAGATTAGCCGGGGGTCGAGCCCGGCTCCGCGGGTTCGACCCCCGGTCAGAAGTCCCACCTCGCTCATGACCCCGTCAGGGGTCGCAGAACCCATCTCTCCAACCCGCAGGCACACCCTTTCGAGCATCATCGCCTCTGGAGGATTGAAGGCCCCGTCGCCCCGGTCGCATGCTGGAAGCCCGGCGGCGCAATCCGTCGTCCCATGATCATCCACCGCCTTATCCGCCATCATCTCCGGCATCGGGACGACGATGCCTTTTACGTGATGCAGGCGGAGGACGCGCTGCGGTGGATGCGGGAACAGGGAGTCGCCTTCGCGCCGGGCACCCGCGTGCTGGACCTCGGCTGCGGCAGTGGGATCTTCGGGGCCCAACTGCTCCCGTACGGGTGCGAAGTCACCTTCTCGGATTGCCATGAATCGCTGCGTCCGGAATGGCGGCAGCATCCCTTCCGGCGCCTGACCGTCGGCGAGGAGGATCTCTCGCTGCTGGGCGAATTCGATGTCGTGCTCTGCTCGAATGTGTTCGAGCACCTTGCCCGTCCGGACACCTTTCTGGCGCAGATGCACCGCATTCTCCGCCCGGGCGGTGTGCTGTTCCTGAGCTGGACCAACTGGCTTTCACCCTGGGGCGGACACGACTTCAGCCCGTTCCATTATCTCGGTCCGCGGGTGGGGCATCGGGTCTATGACTTCTTCCGGCCCGGCCGGCGCCAGCACATTCCCTATGCGGGTTTGTACCCCACCTACATCGGCCGGACGCTGCGGGACCTCCGCCGCCTGCCCCACGTGCGGGTCCGCGCCGTGGCACCCCGGTACTACACCGGGTTCGCCTGGATCATGCGCATCCCGCTGCTCCGCGAGTTCCTCGCCTGGAACTGCGCCGTCCTGATCGAACGGCCGGACGACCCGGACTCGCCGAGCCCGTCCCCCCAACGTGAAGCGAAGGAGTGAACTCGGAGGGCCGAGTTCCACGAGGCCGCAGGGAAGTGGAGCATTGGGATTCCGACTCGCAGAGCTCGTTCCTCCGAAGGGGGATGCAGGGTGGTGAAGCTGGACCCCGCGCCCGCATCAGCCCGAAAAGCCGGTGCTGCAATTCGGTCCGGGATGCCGTTTGATCCGGGGCACGCACCATGGCGTACGTCGATTTCATCAGCGTCCTGCACAAGCGCACCGCGCGGGATTACCTCGGCCGGGTCAATGAGTTTCCCAAGGCCGAGGCTGCCCGGATCGCCCGGCGGTTCGATCGCGACTACTGGGATGGCGACCGGAAGGTGGGGTATGGGGGGATGCGTTACGACGGCCGCTGGCGCCCGGTCGCGGAGGCCATGGCGCGGCATTACGGCCTGCAGCCCGGTCACCGGGTGCTCGACGTCGGCTGCGGCAAGGGCTTCCTCCTGCACGACCTGACCCTGGCGGTCCCCGGAATCGAGGTCCGCGGTCTGGACATCTCGCAGTACGCCATCGAGAACGCGAAGGAGGAGGTCCGGCCCTTCCTCGACGTCGGCCACGCGAAGGAACTGCCCTACGAGAGCGCCTCGTTCGATTTTGTCCTCTCGATCAACACGCTCCACAACCTCCACTGCTACGACCTCGACCGGGCCCTGCGCGAAATGCAGCGCGTCGGCCGCCGGCACCGGTACGTCTGCGTCGAGTCCTACCGGACCGAGGAGGAGAAGGTGAACCTTCTGTACTGGCAGCTCACCTGCGAAGGGTTCTACACCCCCGAGGAATGGGAATGGTGGTTCCAGCGGTGCGGCTACGAGGGCGACTGGTCCTTCATCTATTTCGAGTAACCCGCACCTCCCGGATCCACGCATGACCGAACTCACCCAGGAAGCCCAGTACCAGTTCCTCCTCGAACGCGAGCGCCAGCAGGGCCTCGAAACCCTCGGCCTGATGAGCAGCCAGGTCTGGCAGGACGACCCGCGCCGCCTTCTCTTCGTCCTCTCCCGCTACAAGTTCGTCGCCAAGATGTTCTCCGGCATGGGCAGGGTCCTCGAGGTCGGCTGCGCCGATGCCTTCGGCTCCCGCGTCGTCCGCCAGGAAGTCCCCGAGGTGGTGGCCACCGATTTCGATCCGGTCTTCATCCGCCGCAACCAGGCCCGGAACGACGGACGCTGGAATGTCACCTACCAGGTCCACGACATGCTCGCCGGGCCGCTCGGAGGGGACTTCGACGGCGCCTACGCCATCGACGTGCTGGAACACATCCCGCCCGAGGTCGAAGACCGTTTCCTGGAACATCTCGCGCGTTCGATCCGGCCCGAAGGCGCCGTGCTGCTGGGTTCGCCCTCGATCCATTCCCAGGCCTACGCCTCGGCGCCGAGCCGCGAGGGACACGTGAACTGCAAGGACGCCCCAGGCATGCGCTCCCTCCTCGAACGCCATTTCCATCGGGTCTTCCTGTTCTCGATGAACGACGAGGTGGTGCACACCGGCTTTCCGCCCCTCGCCCACTACCTCTGGGCCCTCGGCTGCCATCGCAAGGCAACGTGAGCGACGCAATCCTCGTGGTCGGCGGTGACGGTCGGCTTGGTGCGGCCCTGATCGAGGAAGGCCGCCGGCGCGGCCTGCCGATGGCCCACACCACCCGCCGCGACCCGGCGCCCGCCCCGTCCGGCTTTCATCTCGACCTCGCCCACCCGGTGTCGGACTGGCTCCCGCCCCGAGCCTTCCGGGCCGCGTTGCTGTGCGCAGCGGTCACCCGCCTCGAAACCTGCCGCTCCGACCCCGCGGGCACCCGCCGCATCAATGTCACCCACACCGTCGCCCTGGCCGAGTCCCTCGCCCGCGCCGGCATCTTCGTGGTCTTCCCTTCGACCAACCTGGTCTTCAATGGCTCCCGACCCCGTCCCGCTCCCGGGGATCCCCCGTCTCCCCAAACCGAATATGGGCGCCAGAAGGCCGCCGCCGAAGCGGCTCTCGCCGCACTGGCCGACGCGGTGGCCGTGGTGCGCCTGACCAAGGTGCTGCATCCGGACTGGGACCTGCTCCGGAACTGGATCGCCTCCCTGCGCGCCGGCCGGATCATCCGCCCGTTCTCGAACCGCGTGTGTTCCCTCATCCCCCTCGACCTTGCCATCCAGGGCCTGCTGACAGTGGCGCGCGAGGCGCGGGCGGGGGTCTGGCAGTTCTCCGCCGACGACGAGGTCACGTATGCGGAAATCGCGCGGCACCTGGCTCTCCGCCTGGGCACCGATCCCGCCCTCGTCGAACCCGTCGTCGCGGACCCGGTCGAGGACGCCCCGGCCCACGCCGCACTCGACGCCAGCCGCGCCCGACGCGAACTCGGATTGCACTTTCCCCCGTCGCTCGCTGCACTGGATCACGTTCTGTTTCCCGATGCCTGAATCCGCCCCCGCCGAACCCTTGAAGTGCCACGCCTGCGGCTCGCTCCATATCGAGGAGGCCGCCGCCTACGCCGCCTTTCACCGGGTCACCTCCGACTGCAAACCCTGGCCCCAGGGCGGCCGCCTCATCCGGTGCCGGGATTGCGGCCTCGTCCAGACCGCCGTCACCGATGCCTGGCGCGACGATGCCGACCGGATCTACCGCGATTACACGATCTACCACCAGAGCGGCGGTTCCGAACAGCGGGTCTTCGGCGGAACCGGCGGCGTCGGACAACCCCGTTCCGAACGCCTGATCCGTGCCTTCCGCCAGGCCGTGACGCTGCCACAGACGGGACGCCTGCTCGACATCGGCTGCGGCAACGGGTCGTTCCTCACCGCCTGGAGCCGTGCGGTGCCGGGCTGGGCCCTGACCGGCACCGAGGTCAACGACAAGTACCGTTCCCTCATCGAGGCCATCCCCGGCGTCGAACGATTGCATACCGGCCCCCTCCCCGAACTGGCGGGAGCCTACGACGTCATCTCCCTCATCCACGTCCTCGAACACATCCCCGATCCGGTGTCCTTCCTCGACGGCCTGCGGTCCCTGCTCCGTCCAGGGGGACTCCTCCTCGTCGAGGTGCCGGATTGCGGCCAGAACCCCTCCATGCTGCTGGTGGCCGACCACTGCTCCCACTTTGCACCGCCCCTCCTCGCAGGCGTGGTCGCCGCCGCCGGATTCGAGTCGGTCGTCGCCACCCACCAATGGGTCGCCAAGGAGGTGAGTGTCGTCGGACGCCGTCCCGTAGCGCCCGGGTCCACCCCGGCGCTGCGCCTGCCCGAAGACTCTTCCCGGGAAGTCTTCCAGGGCTGGACCTCGCTCGAAGCCATCCTCGCCCGGGTTCAGCCACTCGTCAGCCGGCCGTCATTCGGACTCTTCGGAACCGCCATCGCCGCCACCTGGCTCGACGCCCAAACCGGGGGGGCGGCACGCTTCTTCGTGGACGAGGATCCCACCCGGCACGGCCGCACCCACCTCGGCCGCCCCATCCTGGCCCCGTCCGACGTGCCTCCGGGCAGTACCGTCTTCGTCGCCCTTCCCGCCGTGCTCGCCGGTGAAGTGACGACCCGGCTTCGGAACGTCGGTCGCAACCTGGACATCGTGACCCCATGAACCGCGCCGTCTTCCTCGACCGCGACGGGGTCCTCATCGAGGACGTCCACCTGCTCACCGACCCACGGCAGTTGCGGCTGTTGCCGGGCGTGCCCGCGGCGTTGCGACGTCTGCGCGAGGCCGGCTTCCGGCTGATCCTCGTCAGCAACCAGGCCGTCGTGGCCCGCGGCCTCGCCAGCGAGGACGACGTCCGGCGCATCCACGATGCCCTCACAGGCATGCTGCGGGATTCCGGAGGTCCGCCGCTCGATGGCCTGTACTTCTGCCCGCACCATCCCGAGGCCACCGTCGAGGCGTACCGGCTGGACTGCGACTGCCGCAAACCGAGACCCGGGCTGCTGCTGCGCGGCGCCGCCGATCATGCCGTCGAGCTGACCGCCAGCTTTCTCGTGGGCGACCGCCTCACCGATGTCGCGGCCGGCGCACGGGCAGGGTGTCGCACCGTGCTGGTCGAAACCGGGCGCCACGCCGAACCCCTCATCGTGACCCGGGACCCGATCGCTCCCGGCCTCCGCCCGGACCACACCTGCAGCGGCCTGCCTTCCGCCGCCGACTGGATCCTCGATCCACCATGAAGGCCCTGGTCCTCTGCGCCGGATTCGGCACGCGGCTGGGATCGCTCACCCGCGACTGGCCCAAACCCATGCTGCCCCTCCGGGGTCATCCCCTGCTGGCCTACCTGCTCGCCCACCTCCAGTCCCAGGGCTTCCGCGATATCGCGGTGAATCTCCATTTCCGGCCCGAGATCATCCAGGACTGGTTCGGGGACGGCTCCCGTTGGGGCCTGCGCCTGACCTATTCGCACGAGGAACAGCTTCTGGGGACGGCCGGCGCCGTGCGGCGCCTGGCGGACTTCTTCCGCGGTGAGTCGTCCTTCCTCGTGCAGTACGGCGATGTGCTGACCGACCAGGACTTCAACGCCCTGATCCGGACCCACCGCGAAAAGCAGGCCCTGGCAACCCTCCTCGTCCACCACCGGGCCCGTTCGAACAGCGTCGTCAGTCTCGATCCCTCGGGCCGGGTGATCGGCTTCCTCGAACGCCCCGCCGAGGCCGAACGCCAGCAGGTCGCCTCGCCCTGGGTCAATTCGGGGATCTGCATCGGCTCCACCGAACTGCTCGAACAGTTGCCCGACCGCGCCCCCTGCGATCTGCCCCGCGATGTCTTCGCACCCCTCGTCGGTTCCGGCCGGCTCCACGCCGTGCCGCTCACCGGACGCCGCTGCGCCATCGATTCGCCCGAACGTCTGGCCGAGGCGCGGGCCCTCGTGGCCACACCCGATTGGCCCGTCATACCGCTGGTCCGGGACGGCGTCGCCCTTCCTCCCGATCTCGAATCCCATGCTTGAGTTCCGCCCCCTTCCCGATCGTCCCGTCCCGTCCCGGCCGATGCCGGACCCTCTGGATTCAAGACCCCAGCGCCCATGAGCCGACTGCGTGTCTCCATCGTCATTCCAAACTACAACCACGCG
The DNA here is from genome assembly GCA_019634625.1 of Verrucomicrobiia bacterium. Classification (NCBI taxonomy): domain Bacteria; kingdom Pseudomonadati; phylum Verrucomicrobiota; class Verrucomicrobiia; species Verrucomicrobiia bacterium. The sequence goes on along the minus strand of JAHCBA010000009.1, from coordinate 40,493 downwards.
TCCCTCCTGCCGCGATGCCTCGACGCCGTCCTCGAACAATCGCGTCCGCCCGACGAAGTGCTGGTCCTCGACGACGATTCCACGGACCACAGCCTCGCCGTGATCGAGGACTACGCCCGCCGATCGAACCGGATTCGTGTCCTGCGCAACGAACGCAACCTCGGCGTCTGCGCCACCATCAATCGCGGTCTCGATGAAGTCACCGGGGACTACGTCGGGTTCCTCGCCGCCGACGACCGCGTGCTGCCCGGCATCTTCGAGCGCACCCTCCCCCTGCTCGAACGTCACCCCGGGGCCGGCGCGGTCAGCGGCCTCTGCGAATGGCGCTGCGAAGCCACCGGCCTGACCTGGTTCCAGGGCACCCGCATGCCGGCCGAGGCCTGTTACCTGTCCCCGGGCGACATGATCGGCCTCAGCCGTCAGGGAAGACTGTCCATCGCCGCCCAGCATGCCCTGTTCAAGACCCCGGCCCTGCGCGCCGCCGGCGGCTGGATCCCGGAACTCCGCTGGTTCACCGACTGCTTCAGCACCTGGGTTGTCGGGTTCCGGCACGGCGTCTGTCACGTGCCCGAGGTTCTCTCCGTGTTCCACACCTCGCCCACCTCCTACTACCATTCGGCGCGGTCCGGACGGGAACGCCGGGAAACGCTCGACCTCTTCCTCGATCTGCTCGGAGGCGCGACCTATGCCGACGTGGCGCCCGCCATCCGTGCCTCGGGCCTCGTCGGCAGCTTCGGCTGGCCCGCCTTGCGGGTGGCCCTCGGGCGGCGACGTCACTGGCCGTTCCTCACCCCCCCGTTCCTGCGTCACGCCCTCCGCCGCACCGCGGAAGTCGCCGGCCGCCGCATCCTGCCCCCCGCCCTCGCCCGCCTCGCCGCCCGCACCTTCTACGGCCGCCGCTCCCCCTCGCCCCCCCCAACCCCAACCCCGGGGTCACATCTCTGAATTTGACAATTGGACTTCCACACCCGGCTTCATCCGCCAAAACCCCAACCCAGGGGTCACATCTCTGAATTTGACAATTGGACTCCCATGCCCGGCGTCACCCGCCAATTGTCAAATTCAGAGATGTGACCCCGGCAGCCGCGTCGCCGGCAGGGGGCCGGCTCAGGGCGTACCAAGACGCAGGTACTCCCACAGGGCGCGGATCGTGCGCGGACCGTCGCCTCCGTACACGTCGCCCAGGGGACTGTCGCCGTGTTCATCGAAGTACTTCGGCATCGTGGTGACGGGGTCGATCGCCAGCGGATCCAGCATCCATCGCACGAAGAAGTCCGGGAGCAGCCGTGCCGCGCTGCGCGCAAAATCGATGCCGTAGGCATCGAAGACCGCGGTCGGCGCCTGCGACCCGATGGCGTGGCACGAGACGCAGGAAAACCCCGCCTCGGACGTCACCAGCCGCCGACCCACCTCCGCGGCATCCGGATCAGGCGGCGGTTCGACCGGCGACACCGGCGGCAGTCCGTGCCGTGCGGCCATCCCCTCGGCAAGACCCTTCGCGTAGGCCGGGAATGCCGGCATGCGTGTCGCAAGCCAGGGGCGTGCAGGATGGGCCACTTCGCCCGCCAGCAACTCGCGGACCCATTCGGGCCGCAGCTTCTCCCCGGTGTGGACCAGGTTCGGAATCCCTCCGCCCTGGTCATGGCACGCCCCGCAACGGAGCGTTTCGATCCAGCGGACCGCGTGTTCATCCGGCACGTGGCGCCCCAGGGAGGCTCGATCGGTGGTGGCCCAGGCCCGCAGCGCGTCGCGTTCCCCGGCGGTCAGTGCGTGGATGGGCGCCCGGTTTCCCCGGGGTCCGCCGTCGTCGTCGGCAAGACAGCCCCGGTTCCATGAGTCCGCGTGCAACGCGGACAGGGCGGGGGCGCGGTACGAGTTGATGATCGCCGCCTCGTGGCATGCCAGACATCCCCGCGTCTGCACCAGCGTCCGGCCCCGCTCCCGCAGCGCCGGGTCGGCGGACGGAACGGCGCCTCGCCCGGGCCCGGCCCCGTTCATCAGCCATGCGGCGAGGTGGTCCGCCTCGGCTTCGCTCAATCCGAAGTTCGGCATGCGCGTCCCGCGATGGTGAGCCTCGGGCCGCATGAGAAAACCCGCCAGCGCCCCGGGCTCGAACCGGGTCGCCACATCGTCGAGTGCGATCAACGAGAGATCCGTCGGTCCCTGCGGCACCGAATGGCACCCGTCGCAGCGGAGTTCCTTGAACAGGGTCTGCCCGACGGCGGCGTTCCCGGGGCGCGCCATGGGGGGCGGACCCTCGCGGAGCGAAGCCAGCCACGCGGCCATCGCCCGTGCCTCGGCGTCGCCTTCCGGCCCGTGGACAAGGCGCGGCATGGTCGCCCCCGGACGTTCCAGGGAGGCCCCGGCAATCCAACGGGCCATCCAAGCCTCGGACCGGCGGTTGCCGATATCCTGGAAGGTCGGTCCCGGCAGCGTCAGTTCCGGGACCGGTCGGTTCACGTCCGGTTCATGGCACTGACCGCAGCGACGATCGAGGAAGACCGCCCGGCCACGACGAATCCGTTCAAGGCGTTCGAAGTCCACGGGCAACTCCGGAGGAAGCAACGCCGTCGTCGGGATGGGCCCGGGCGTCACGCCGCGGCCCTGCCAGGACAAGCGCAGGCGCGCCTCGGTGACGGCATCGGTCCTGGCAAAGGTGGCCCGGAGCGTGTTGGGGCCCTGCCGAAGCCGCACCGGTTCGGACCACGGAGTGGGGCCGCTGGCGTCCGGCGCGGACAGCACCGTGGTCCCATTGAGTTCGAGGGTGAAATCGCCCAGAACCTCAGCCTGAAACCGGTACGTGCCGCGCAGATCCAGAACCAGACTTCCCGACCAGACGGCCTGAAACGGCCCCGGCGCCAGCCATGGGCTCGGAGTTGCCCCGGGGGCCACCCGCAGCCAGACGTTCGAGGCGACACGAAGATCGCGGTCCGAGCCGGCGGACAGTTCCAGCAGAAGTCCGGGACCGTCCGCGCCGCAGACGGGCGCGACGATGAGCCCGACCAGGATCTGGACCATCAGGTGCGTGAATCCGCGGGGACGCGCGCCGCGGGTCCGGGCCGGGTGGCGCACGCGATCGGGCGGCAGGGTGGGACCCGACCCGCCGCGCAGAGGCCGCGATCGCATGCGATTCGGGCGGCACGCTGGCGGATCGCTCCACGCAGGTTGACGGGAACTTCCGGGAAGGGCGCAGGGGGACTTCATCGGATCGGATCGCCGGACATCGGTGGAGGGGGCGCGTGACGTCGGTTTCGGGGAAGTTCACGCAGCAGGACCAGGCAGGAGATGGCAATCAGGGCGGCGGCGAAGTAGCCCAGGGTTGGCAGGGAAACCCGGCCGGCCAGCAGAAAGGCGGTCAGCGGGGCGAGAACCCCGCGCAACCCGGTGAAGAAGGTGTGGACCGCCATGTAGTCGGCGACCCGGTTGGGCGGGGCGAACTTGGTGACCCACAGGCTCCATGCCACGTCGCCGCCGGCGTTGGAAACGCCGTACACCAGCGATCCGACGACCAGTCCCGTCGGGCTGCCGGTGGTGAAGAAGGCGAGAATCCCCACCAGGAATCCAACGTTCAGCGTGACGCGCAGCGCGAAGAAGTTCATCCGGTCGAAGACCCAACCCCAGACCGGGCTCATCACCACCCGGGCGAGGTTCGGCAGGACCGCCGTGTACAGGGCGATGCGGTCGGCGGAAAGCTGCAGTCCGTACCGCTCATGCGCGAGGTACTCGACCCGCAGCGGCAGCATCATCAGGTTGGCGAACCCCATCAGCATCCACGCAATCAGCGTCCGCCGGAACACCGCGTCCTCGCGCACGAACCGCATCGCCCTCAACGGGTGTCGTCCGCCGTCGTCGTGGAGCGGCGCCGTCGGGCAGCGGCGCAACAGCTCTCCCGCCGCCAGGCAGGCCCCTGCGAAGACCACCAGCAGCCAGCGGAACCGCGCCATGTCCTCCGCCAGAAACAACCCGGCCAGTTTGGCGAACCCGGCCGCCGCAAGGATGCGGATCACGACCGTGCGCGAGAACAACCGGCCCCGCTCGGCGGCCGGGTAATTCTCCTGGTACATGTGGGTGAGCAGGGGCACCACCGCGGTGAAGGTGGCCATGGCGAGAACCGAACCGGCCACGAACAGCGGCAGCCTGGGAACCATCGCCAGCGCAAGGAACGACACGGCTCCCGCGTTGAGCAATCGCCGGGCAGCGTCCGAAGGACGCAGGCGCTTTCGAGCCACCCAGGCCACCACCAGGGGCGTCAGCAGAAGCCCCACACTGCTGCCGGCGGCAACCAGGGCCTTGGACCAGGCTCCCGCCTCGAACCAGCGCACGGCGATGAGGAGCAGGAAGGTGGTGCCGGCGGTCTCGAGGATTCCGCTGCTCAATGCCCGCCAACGCTCCAGCCGGTACGTCAAGGCCGTGCGTTCGGCGTCGTTCACCGGCTGACCCTAGGGCGCCCGCCCGCCCTCCCGCAATCCCTCCCCGGAAATCCGTGCCGTCACCAGTGCCTCCCGGAGTTGCGGGCAGAGGTGCGAACTCCGCCAAATGGCGCTTCGGAGGGCCGAGTTCCACGAGGCCGCAACGGTGTGGAGCGTTGGGTTGAGGACTCGCGGAGCTCGTCCCTCCGAGTCGCTGGCTCGGTACCGACAACTTGGGGATGCACCGTGCCGTCACCTGTCCGGTTCACGACCGCGTCGCGCCGTCCCCGCCGAGGCGCTGGCCAGCACCTGGCGCATCGCCGACAGCAGTTCGTCGGTCTTCAGCGGCTTGGTCACGTAGGCATCCATCCCCGCCTCGAAACACAGCTCCCGGGTGCCCTCCACGGCATCCGCCGTCACCGCCACAATCGGTATGCAGGCCCACGGCTGACGGCTGCGCCGAATCCGCCGTGTCGTCTCGAATCCGTCCATGCCGGGCATGTGACAGTCCATCAGCACCAGGTGGAACGGATGGGAATGGAGCGCATCGAGCGCCTTTGCGCCGTCGGACACCACCAGGGCGTCGATCCCCAGCTTGAGCATCAGGCGGCGGGCGAAGACCTGATTGGGCGGATTATCCTCCGCCACCAGCACGCGGAGTCCGGACAGATCCTCACAGGACCGCTCGCCCGAGTGCGCCAGCCTCGCCGGGCTCAACGCTGTCGGCCAGGCCGTCCCGCCCGGTACCAGCACGTCCCGCAAGGCGTGCAGCAGGTGGGATTGTCGGACCGGCTTCGTCAGCCACGCATCGAACCCGGCCCTCTGCAACCGCCCCGCATCCAGCAGCCGCGTCAAGGCCGTCAACAGAACCATGCGGGTTTCCTCAAGCCCCTTCTCCTCGCGCACGCTTCGTGCCAGCGAGAAGGCATCCATGTCCGCCAGGTCATGACTGACCAACACCACAGGAATCGGCCGGCGGCCGGCCCGGGCGGCCCGCAGGGCGGCCAGGGCCTCCGCGCCGGTGCTGGCATGAAGGCCGTTGATCATGCCCCAGGTTTCCAGGTGATGCCCCAGCATGCGGCGCGTGGCGGCGTTCGGTTCAACTAGCAGCACCTGAACGCCGGCAAACGACGCCACCAGGTCCGGTCCCGTTTCCTGGATCGTGGATTCGGGTCGGTCCAGCCGCACGGTGAACCAGAAGGTCGATCCCTCGCCCGGCTGGCTTCTGGCCCCGATCGTGCCTCCCATCAGATCGATCAGGCGCTCCGAGATCGCCAGTCCCACCCCGGTGCCACCGAACCGCCGCGAGGGCGAGGCATCCGCCTGGGTGAAGGGCTGGAACAGCCCGGCAACCATCCCGGCGTCCATGCCGATCCCGGTGTCCCGGACCTCGATCCGCACCTCGACACTCGCTCCCTCATCCCGGACCAGCCGCGCCTCCACCACCACTTCGCCGCGCTCCGTGAACTTGATCGCGTTGCCGACGAGATTGAGCAGCACCTGCCGGATGCGGTTCGGATCGCCGCGGAGATGGGCCGGCACACTTCGATGCACCAGGCACACGAGTTCGATCCCCTTCTCGTGGGCGCGGCCCGACGCCACCTCGACCGCGCTCTCGATGACCTGCCTCAGGTGCAGTTCCGTCCGCTCGACCACCAGGTTGCCGCTCTCGATCCGGGAAAGGTCCAACAGGTCATTGACGATCGTCAGCAGGGCCTCGCCGCTGGTCTGAACCGCCTCCGCCAGTTCCCGCTGCTGCGGCGTCATCGGCGTGTCCAGCAGCAGGCCGTTCATCCCCAGGATGGCGTTCATGGGGGTTCGCAGTTCGTGGCTCACATTGGCCAGAAAGGTGCTGCGGGCCCGGACCGACGCCGTCGCGGCCTGACTGGCCTTCCGTTCCTCCTGCAAGGCCCGGTCCAGCACCGCGGTCCGCGTTCGAAGCCGGGCGGCTGCCTCCGCAGTCCTCCGGGCGTGGCGGCGATGCAGAGCCCAGATCGTTGCGGCCAGCACCAGGCACGTTCCGGTGGCCAGCAGACATCCCGCCCGCCAACCCGCGGCCCCGGGAGTCGCGCTCCCGGTCCGGACGGGTTCAGCTCCCGCCCCGGTCACCGCCCCCAACCCGACCGCCAGCCAGACCCCCGCCCAGATTGCCATCGCCAGCCCCGATGCCCACGCCCGGCGACGGGAGGCGTCAGGCGTCCACGCCTTTCCCGCTGTCCGGTCCGGCGCCGTCCGGTTCGTTGCCCTTGCGATGCGAGCTTCCACGGTCGAAGCATCAGGTTTCCACGGCGATGGGCTCCCGGATGCCGGCGATGGTGGCGAAGTTGCGGATCTTCTCGATGATGACCGGTGTCAGCGTCCGGCCCGCGGGGACCAGGAGCGTGCCATCCTGCGTCTCCACCTGGGTGGCCAGCACCTGCCCCGGTTCGAGATCCCTCAACCGAAGGAGTCGCGTCTCGACCGGGCCGGTCGCCTCGGTCGGCAGCGGGGCATGAAAACACCGGGCCATCGCCTCGAGGACGCGCGGATCGTACAGGCCCTCCCGCTCGCGCAGGAGGAGCAGCCCGTTGCCCCGGGCCAGTCCGCGCGACTCCGCCTCGTGGAGATCGAGCAGGACGCGGAGAATGCGCGCCCCCAGGGGAATCTCCTCTCCCGCCACGTCATCGATCGGGAAGCCGCCGCCATCGTAGTTCTTCCGCTGGTACAGAATGGCGCGTGCCACCCCTTCGAGGCGGGGGATGGGCGCCAGGAGATCCGCACCGACCTGCGGCACGCGCTCGATCATCCGCCGTTCGTCCCCGCCCAGCCCGTGGCCTTCGCGCATGCGTTTGATGACCGGCTGCGGGATGGTCACAAACCCGATCTGCGAAAGCATGGCGGCGATCTCATACTCCCAGTAACTCGGCCGCCCCAGCGACTCGAGGAAACGGCGCACCTCCTCCCGCAGCACCTGGCCGAGCCCGAACGAGGCGGGATCCACCATCGACAGGATCTCGGTCAGGGTCTTGACCGAGCCGTGCAGGGTGTTCTCGAGCAGTTCGCGCTCCGCCCGTACCAGCCGGTGCTGCTGGATCGCCGCCCGCAGCGCCTCCTCGAGCGTCTCGGCGGCGCAGGGCTTGGTGAGGAACCGGAAGATGCGGCCCTGGTTCACCGCCTCGGCCGCCGTCCGCTGCTCGCCATTGCCCGTCAGCATCAGCCGCACGGTGTCGGGGTACCGGTCCGCCACCATGGAAAGGAGTTCGATCCCGGACAGCCCCGGCATCTGCATGTCCGCCACGATCACACCATAGGGCCCCTGGGCCTCGAACAGACGCAGCGCCTCCTCGCCCCCCGAGGCGGTCTCGATGGGAAACGATTTCCGCAGGGCCCTTTGATACCCCGCCAGAATGTTCGGGTCGTCATCGACACAGAGGATCCGTTGACTGCTCATGGATGGTTTCGCGGTGCCGGGTTTTGAAGGACGGCGCGCCAGTGCCCGGCCCGGGCCGCGCACCCGATGGCTTCCAGGTATTCGGAGTCCAGGTTCCCCCGCAGCATGGCCGCGACGCCGTTCACGGGCTTTGCCAGCAGGTTGGCGGCGTGGACCGCGGCCAGCGGTCCGAAGGCCCGGGTGGGCGACGACTGCGGGGCGTGATGCAGGGCGATGGCCTCCACCACCGGAGCGGGGAGACCCCAAAGGCCGAGAAGGTACCCTCCAACGTCGGCGTGGGACGCCCCCAGCACCCGGGTCTCCGCCTCCCACAACGCAATGGATTCCTGCTCCGCCAGGCGCCGCGCAAGCGCGCACTCGTCGGGGACGTTGCACATCAGGATCAACTTGCCGACATCGTGCAGCATGCCCGCCCCGAAGGCCTCCTCCTCGATGTGCCGGCCGGCGGCCTCCGCCCCTGCGATCGTCCTGGCGGCGCCCGCCACCTCCAGACTGTGACTCCAGAGTTGCCCCATGAACTCCGCCGGAACGGACGTCCCCTCGTACTGGGCAAACGCATGCATCGTCAGCACCAGGGACTTGATGGTCTCGATCCCGAGGTAGGACACCGCTTCCGCCGGGCTGGCGATGGGACGGCCAAGTCCGAAGAACGCCGAGTTCACCAGCTTCAGCATCTTCGCCGTCATCGCCACGTCCTTGGCGACCACCGCCGCCACATCGTCGGTGCAGACTTCCGGATCGCGCAGGCGGTCCACGATCTCGACATACAGGGACGGGAGGCTCGGGAGGTGCTCCAGGCGCCCGACCAGTCGCCCCAGGGCGTCGCCGTGCAGTGTCCCCGCCAGACGCCGCGCCCGTTCGATGGTGGTCCGCAGCGCGTCCGGGTCGCAGGGCTTCGATAGAAACTGGTGCGTGGATCCGACGCAGCGCATCACCATGTCCTGATCGGCATGGCCCGAGAGGATGAATCGCAGCGTCTCCGGATGGCGTTCCCGCACCCGGTTGAGAAGCGACGCGCCGTCCATGCCGGGCATCCGCATGTCCGACACCACCACGTCGAAGGATTGCTGATCCATGCGCGCCATGGCCTCGTCGCCGCTCTCGACAAAGGTCATGTCCCACTCATGACGCTGGCTGCGGAGCATCCGCTGCAATCCCTGGAGGATGAGCGGCTCGTCATCGACAAACAGCACCCGGGTTTTCATGGACGCAGGCTCAGGGTTCCCTCGTCCGCCACATGGAGCGGCAGGAGGATGATGAAGGTCGTTCCACGTCCGGATTCGGTCTCGAACCGGATGGAGCCCCCGTGCTTCTCGACAATCACCGAATGCGCGATGGCCAGACCCTGGCCGCTCCCCCGTCCGACCTCCTTGGTGGTGAAGAACGGCTCGAACACCCGTCCCCGCGCCTGTTCCGGAATGCCGGTTCCGGTGTCCTCGACGCGCACCTCCGCAAAATCGCCGGCCCGCCGCGTCCGGACGGTGATGGTTCCCTTGGCGCCGCCCCGCTCCTTCATGGCGTCCCCAAGGGCGTGGGCGGCATTGACCACCAGGTTCAGGATCACCTGGTTGAATTCCCCGGGCAGACAGGGCACGCACGGGAGCCCGGGATCGAAGTCCGTCACGATCTCCGCCACATACTTCCACTCGTTGCGCGAGACGGTCAGCGTGCTGTCGATCGCCCGGTTGAGGTCCGTCGGCGTCTTGTCCTCGCCGCCGGGATGCGAGAAGTCCTTGATGGCCCGGACGATCGTCGCCACGCGCGTGACCCCGTCGAGGGACTGCCGGAGGGCCGTGGGGATCTCCTCAATCAGATACGGGATGTCGGCCCGGGCGACCCATGCGCCGACTTCGTCCAGCAACGCTTTCGGGACCGGACTGCCCGTTTGAACCGCCTCGAAAAGGCGCCCGTACGCCTCCAGCGCCGAACGCAGGTCCTCGAAGGAATCCTTCAGGAACCGGATGTTGTCCCCAATGAACTGCGTCGGCGTGTTGATCTCGTGCGCAATCCCGGCGGCCAGCTGCCCAACCGCCTCCATCTTCTGCGAGTGCCTGAGCTGAACCTCGATCCGCCTGCGTTCACGGTCCGCCTCCACCCTGTCCGTGATGTCCACAAACATCCCCTGAACCCCGCACACCTCCCCGTTGCCGCCCAGCAGCGGATGCTTGGTCACTTCCACCACAATCCGACCGCCTCCGGGTTCCGTATGCTCCTCCACGGTGACCAGCGGCCGCCGCGTCTGCATCACCCGCTGGTCGTCCGCGGAGAACTTCGACGCCAGCGCCGCCGGGAAAAGGTCGGCATCCGTGTGACCCAGGATTCCTTCCCGGGCCAGTCGAAGGGTCTCGCAGAACTGCCGGTTGACGAAGGTGAAGCGCCCGGCCCGATCCTTGCGGAAGACGCTGTGCGGCAGCGTCTCCATCAGGGATCGATACAGCGCATCCGAGGGCGCTTCGACGGCCCCGCCCGGCACCTCGGCACCTGGCGCACCCATCACGTCCGTCAGGCGGGTCGGAGGAAGGTTGGGTGCCGCGATCATGGTCGTCGAGGCGCCTCTCCGGCGCCGCATGGCGACGCCCACCCCGGGGTTCCGGGACGGTCCTGCGCCAAGGGGACTATCGGTCCGGATTCCGGCATCCTTTAACCCGCTCCACTTGGTCCCCTCGCCTCCTCCAGGTCGTCAGCCCCGGCATACGGATTCAAGCTTCGCACCTGACGTACCGATAGACCCTTCGAGCCGTCCCCGGCGTGCGGCACAGCACCCGCGGCTCAGGGTGGGTCATCAACCGCCCCTCCCATGCCTGAATCCCTGTCCATCGACGATCGCCCGCCCCGCCCCACCCTGGCGCCGACCCGTTCGCATCCCTCCTGACTCATGGCGCCTCCGATCGCTCAGGACTCCGCCTCCGACACCCGGGTACTCGTCGTCGGTCCCGCACCGGAAACCGTCGCCCTCCTGAAGGGTGCCGGCATCGACACCGAGGCCGCTCCGGCCAGCAACGCCGCCTTGGACCGCGCCCGGGCATGGCGTCCCGACCTGGTCCTCGTCGAACCCGACGCCCCGGACTTCCCCTGCGTCCAGTTCGTGGCCGCCCTCAAGTCCGACCCACGCCTTGCCGGTGTCTTCGTCGTGTTCCTCGCCGCCCCGGCCGTTCCGGCGGAACGACTGGTCCCCCTCCTGGATGCCGGCGCCGATGGCTCCGTCAGGCGTCCCGTCTCCGACACCGAACTGCTCGCCTGCATCCGGGTCTTCCTGCGCCAGAAACGCACGGCCGACAGCCTTCGCGACACCCGTCGCCTCCTGGAAACCGCCCAGCGCATTGCCCAGGTGGGCAGTTGGCAACGTCACTTCGGCGACAACCGGCTGGTCTGGTCGGAGGAGATCTATCGCATCTTTGGCGTCGATCCCGATGCCCCCACAGAGGCCGGTTCCGATGCCTTCTTCTCCCGCGTCCATCCGGACGACCGGGACCAGCTCCTGGCCGCCCGCGAACGCGCCCTGCGCGGCGATGGACCCCTGGATCTCGAACACCGCATCGTCCGGCCGGACGGCGATGTCCGGCACGTCCATGAACGGGCGGTGCTCATCAAGGACCCCTCCGGCCGCGCCGTCGCCCTGGCCGGGACGGTTCAGGACATCACCTCACGCAAGCGCCTCGAGCAGGAGGTCCTCCGGGCCCGGCGATCCGAGAGCATCGGCACCCTCGCCACCGGCATCGCCCACGATCTCAACGGCATCCTCTCCCCAATCCTGCTCGGCCTGGGCCTGCTCGACACCGAACTCACCGAACCCAGGGCCCGGCAGATCCTCGACACCATCGCCGATTGCGCCCGTCGCGGCGTGGACCTCGTCAACCAGGTGCTTTCGGTCGCCCGCGGTGTCCCGGGCCGGCGCATCGAGGTCCGCCTGGATCGATTGATCCGGGACATCCAGAGAACCGCCCGCGAAGCCTGCCCCTCATCCGTTGCCATCCACGCTGTGCTCGACCCGAACCCCTGGTCCGTGCTGGGGGATCCCGCCCAACTGCACCAGGTCCTGCTCCATCTCTGCCTCAACGCCCGCGACGCGATGCCCGAGGGCGGGCGATTGCACCTCCGCGTCCGCAATACCGACATCGACGCGGCCTACGCCGCCATGAACCTCGATGCCAGGACCGGACCCCACGTGGTCGTCGAGGTCGAGGATACCGGCACCGGCATCGCCACCGCCGACCTGGATCGCGTCTTCGAACCGTTCTTCACCACCAAGGAAATCGGTGCCGGCACCGGACTCGGCCTCTCCCTGGCACTGGCCATCGTCAAGAGCCACGGAGGCTTCATCCGGGTGTACAGCGATCGGGACATCGGCACCCGGTTTCGCGTCTATCTCCCCGCCCACCTCTCCCCATCCGCCGATGCCCCAGGCTCGACCCGCTTCGAACCCCTGCCGCAAGGCAACGGGGAAACCATCCTGGTGGTCGATGACGAACCCATCATCCGCCAGGTCACCGCCCAGACTCTCCAAGCCTTCGGCTACCGCGTCCTCACCGCCGCCAACGGTGCGGAAGGCGTCTCCCTCTTTGCCCAGCAGTCCCCCTCGTCCATCGCCCTCGTCCTCACGGACATGATGATGCCCGTCATGGACGGTCCAGCGATGATCCAGGTCCTCCGGCGCATCCACCCCGCGGTTCGGGTCATTGCCGCCAGTGGCATCACCGGGGGGGAAAACGTTGACCGGGCCAACGCCGTCGGAGTGCAGCACTTCCTCGCCAAGCCCTACTCGGCGGAAACGCTCCTGACCGTCCTCCGCAATGTGCTGACCGCAGGCCACCCGCCAGCCCAGGCGTGAAATCTCGAACCCGCGGCATCTCCGCGAAGAGTCCCACCCCAGGCTCCGCCCTACCGCCGGACATCCATGGCGTGAACCCGCCGGGCCGGCTCTGACTTCGCGCCCTACCGCAGGTTCAGCGCGATCTCCTTCTCGATCTGCGCCGCCAGATCGATGTCGGTCCCGCCCCCCTGCCGTCGCGCCTGCACGGTCACTCCGGTCAGGTTCGGTTGCAGCTCGGTCAGGCCCACATAGACCGTCCGCGTGTCCACCCGGCCCACCAGGACGCGGTTCACAATGTCGTCGCTCACCAGTTGCCCGTTGTACGCCAGGACCCGACGCGCCGCCTCCTGCACCTTGTCCACCGAACGCTCGTACTGCCCGCTGATCCGGTCCTTGCCGAAGGGCACCCCTGCCCGGGAGCGGTCGTCGAGCGTCCTGTAACAGCCGGTGGCCGTGGTCAACAAGGCGATCAGCAGCACGCAAGCGGCCGCAAAATTCTTCATGGGCCAGATGCAAACAAAAGGCCCGCAACCCTTCAAGGGGCAAACCGCCCGGTCCCGTCCGGCCGTGCATCCCGGAGTTGTCGGTAGAGGCGCGAACTTCGCGAAGCATCGCCTCGGAGGGCCGGGTTCCACGAGGCCGCAACGGTGTGGAGCGTTGGGTTGTGGACTCGCAGAGCTCGTCCCTCCGATTTGCTGCCTCCTCACCGACAACTTGGGGATGCACCGCGTTCGGTGTCCCGGCTTCAGCCGGCCGCAACCCTCCACCCGTCCCATCCCACCACCTCGCGCATCGCTCCCCTCCAATCCCCAGCACGCTACGGTGTGGCCCCCCAACCGCCAGCCTCCATGGCCCCTCCCTGGACCCCGCAGTGCTCCCCTTGCCCCCTCCCCGGCCCCCATCGCCTCAGCGCGGCCCGAAGGGTCTCGATCCGCACGGGTTTGCACATGTAATCGTCCATTCCCGCACGCAGGCAGCCGTCCCGATCTCCCGGCATCGCGTTGGCCGTCAGCGCGATCACCGGCACCCGCCCCGCGCCCCGCGTGGCCTCGATCGCCCGCCACCGCCGTGTGGCCTCGAATCCGTCCATCTCCGGCATGTGGCAGTCCATCAACACGATGTCGTACCGCCGTGCCGCCAACCGCTCCAGCACCTCGACACCGCTGGACGCGGCCTCGACGGCGCAGCCCAGCTTGCTCAACTGCCTCAAGGCGACCTTCTGGTTGACCGCGTTGTCCTCGGCCAGCAGGACGCGAAGTCCGGCCTCCGGACCCGGCTCGTCGGCGGGTCCGGCTGAAACCCCGACGTCCCCCGGTCTCAAATCGGCCAGCGCCCCGGCCAACGTCTCCAGCAAGGTCGAATACCGGATCGGTTTCGTCATCCAGGCATCCGATCCGTCCTCCCCGGGACGCAAGGACCGGGTCCGCTGCCCCAGCGGGGTCATCGCCACCAGCCGAACCTGCTGCCCGACCAAACCGTCCCGTCGGACGGCCATCACCGCCTCCCGCTCGGTCTCCAGCACGTTGTCATCCATCAGGATCAACCGGTACGGGTCGCCGAGCCGCGACGCCTCCCGCACCTGCGCGGCGACGGCCCGACCGTCGGGAACGGCGCTGTCGCATCGCAAACCCGCTTCGCGCAGCCACGACGCCAGCGCCTCCCGCTGCCCGCCGTGGGATTCGATCACCAGCACCCGGACTCCTTGAAGGGCGTTCGCGGCGTCCGTGGAAGCCACGGCCATCCGCTTCGGGAGGCGTGCCGTGAACCGGAAGGTGGATCCCCGCCCGACCTCGCTTTCCACACCGATCTCACCGCCCATCATGGTCACCAGCCGCCGGCAGATCGCCAGGCCCAGACCGCTGCCCCCGAAACGCCGTGTCGTCGAGTTGTCCGCCTGCTCAAACGCATGGAACAGCCTCGCCTGCGCCTCAGGGGCAATGCCCATGCCGGTGTCCCGGACGGCGAACCCAAGCGTCACCTCCGACTCCGAATCCTCGACCGTCGTCACTTCAAGCCACACATCCCCGCGTGACGTGAACTTGATCGCATTGCTCAGAAGGTTCAGAAGCACCTGCCGCAATCGGCCCGGATCGCCCCGCAGCGCCGTCGGAATCTCGCGCCCCAGGCGATGCCACATCGCCAGCCCCTTCTCCCGGGCCCTCGCCGCCACCAGGTCGAGCGTGCCTTCCAGCACCTGTCGCAGATCGAAGTCCTGATCCTCGAACGAGAGCTTTCCCGCCTCGATTCGCGAGAAATCGAGGATGTCATCCAGGATCTCCAGCAGGGCCTCGCCGCTCTCCTTCACCGTCTTCGCAAACTCGCGCTGGTCCGGTCCCAGCGGCGTTTCGAGCAGAAGATGGCTCATCCCGATCACCGCGTTCATGGGGGTCCGGATCTCATGGGACATGTTGGCCAGGAACTGGCTCTTCGCCTGGTTCGCCGACTCCGCCGCCAGCCGCGCCTGCTCGGCCTCCTGCTCCGCCCGCTCGCGCACCGACACCTCTTCCCGCAGCGCCTGCGTCCGCTCCTGCACCGCCTTCTCGATCCAGGCCTGGCGCCTCCGCCATCGATGGACCTGCCAGCGATGCGCTCCCAGTCCGGCCCCCATCACCGCAAGCGTCGCCAGCACGTAAAAGGCCGGCGTCTCGTGGAACCGCGGTTCCACCCGGAAGATCCATTCCGTCCCCTCCTTGTTCCAAAGCCCGTCATCGTTGCACGCCATCACCTGGAACCGATAGTGCCCCGGTCGAAGGTTCGTGAAATAGGCCGTCCGCCGCGATCCCACCTCCACCCAGTCCCGGTCAAACCCCACCAGCCGGTACCGGAATCGAACGGCCGAAGGATCCCGAAAGCTCAGCGCCGTGTAGTCGAACTCGAGCCGTTCCGTGCCCGGCGGCAGCACCGCCTCGCTGACCGATCCGCCCCCGCCGCTCCAATCCGTTCCGTCCACGCGGACGTCCGTGATCTGCACGGCCGGCGGCACCCGATTCGGATGGATGCGCGCCGGGTCCACCACCGCCACACCCTTGATGGTCGAGAAATACAGGCGGCCGTCCCGGCCCAGCAGCCCGGCCGGACTGAACGCACCGGTGCACTCCGCCGTGGCCATCCCATCGGCCAGGCCCAGACGCAGGGGCTGCACTTCCGTCCGCTCCCCGCGAGCCACCGCCAGCAGGCCGTCCCGGGACACCCGAAGGATCCCCTGCTGGGTCCCCAACCACAGGAACGCACCCTGCTCGATGATCTGGTACACCACGTCGGAAATCAGCCCCTCCGCCGCCCCGAAGGCGTGGAACCGCCCGTTCCTCCAGATCGCCAGGCCCTTGCCCGTTCCGACCCAGAGTCGTCCCTCCCCGTCCAGAAACAGTGTTCGCACCCCCTCGTTGGGCAATCCGTCGTCCCGCCCATACCGACGAAAGCGACCTTCCTCCCCGCGGAACAACCCGTCCCCATTGGATCCGGCCCATACCCCCCCAACCCCATCCTCCACGATCGACGTGATGAACTTCCCGGTCAGCCCCTCCCCCAAACCAAAATGCTCGAACCGCCCGTCCCGCAAATGGCTCAATCCGCTGTCATACGTCCCGATCCACAAACCGCCCGCCCGATCCTCGTACAGCGACAGCACCACATCGTCCCGCAGTCCCGTGCCGGCCCGCCAGGTCTCGACCTGGTCGCCCTCGATCCGCAACAGTCCGTCCCCCCACGTCCCCGCCCACAACACCCCGGATCGATCCCGCAACACCGACCAGACGCACCGATCCCGGGCCGGTTCGAGCGGGGTCGCCCGACCGCCCCGGAGCACGTCGATCCCGCCGCAGTTCAATCCGGCCAGGATCGACCCGTCCGAGTCCTCCCACAGCGACATCACCACGTCGTGCCTCAGGCCGTCCCGACGGGTCAGCATGGTCACCCGCCGCTCCTTCAACCGCACCAGCCCTCCCGCCCACGTCCCCACCCATACGCTTCCCTCGTGGTCCTCGAAAAGTGTCCGCACCTTCGTCTGCAGCAGGTCGGCGTGAGCCTCGGCCCCAATGACCCGCCCGTCGTTCCAACGCCGCAACCGGTTGTCCAGATCCGTCCACAAGGTGCCCCCATACCCCCCGCGATAGTATCCAACCTGGCCCGAAGGATCGATCCGGTACACCCCTTGCGGCAGCCGCAGCCAGCGGAACTCCCCGCTGTCCTCCCCGCTGTCCTCCCCGCTGTCGCCCAGCAACTCGGCGCCGCCATGCGTGTCGGGATCGTCCGCCTCGAACCGCGTCCAGCGACCGTCCCGCAGCATCCCCAGCCACCGTGGCCCGCTCACCCAGAGGTTGCCCTGGGCATCCGAGCCGAGCCCATGAAACTCCTCCCCGGGAAATCCCCGCTCCCTGCCCAGGCGCTCCTCGACCCGCCCGGCCACCACACGGTTCAATCCCCCCAGGGTCGCCACCCAGATCTGCCCCCGCTCATCCTCGTGCACGGACCTCACCACGTCGTGAGCCAGCCCCTCCGCCGTCGTCAGACTCGAAAACGCCCCCTCCGCGTACCGCATCAATCCGCCCCCCTCCGTCCCGATCCACAACACCCCGGCCCGGTCCTCGGTCAGACACAGAATCCGTTCGCTGCTCATTCCCGGATGCGCCTCCTGCCGGAATACCGTGAACCGCTTCCCATCAAACCGCGCCAGACCGTTGAAGGTCCCAATCCACAGAAATCCATCCCGCGTCTGCAGGATCGAGGTGACCGTGTTCCCGGGCAGGCCGTCCTCGGTGGTCCAGACCTCCCCGAGGTAGGGCACCTCATGCGTCTCGCCCGCATCGCACCGGACCGTGGCGGCCGCTGCGACCAGGCTGGCGACGGCGATCCCGCACCCCCAGCGCCACGCGGTCTCGCCAACGCGGGTCCAGGCGACCCGGCCCATGCCAGGAAACCCCCTCATGGCGACTCCGGACCCTCGGTGGCGGTGAACCACACCGACCCGCACCCCTCGGGCGCGGACGGCACGACAATGCGCTGAACCATCCCCACCCCTTCGCTATCGGCATGCGGCCGAACCCACTGAAGCGCTCGGGGTTGCCCCTCCGGACCCCTTCGCCGCCCGGCCTACCGGGCCCGGCCTACCGGGCAACCTGGTCCAGCTCGTGCCAGCGCTCGTACAGGCGTCCGACCGCGGCCTTGCGCGTGTCCAGTTCGGCGATCAGATCCGGCGCCTCCCGGGCCCGGGTGACGAAAAACTCCGGATCGTTCAAGGTCCGTTCCAGCTCCGCCACCCGCTCCTCCGCCTCCAGAATGGCCGCCTCCATCCCCTCCAGTTCGCGCTGCTCCTTGAAACTCAGCCGCCGGGGGCGGACGGACCGCCCGGAATCGGTGCCCTGGGACGCGGGAACCACCATGCCGCCGGATTCCCAGACCTCCCGGCCCCGACGGGCCTGCGTCTCCCGCTCGAGACGTTTCTCGAGGTAGTACGAGTAGTTGCCCGGCTGCACCCACACCCCGCCCTCCTCGAAGGCGACCACCTGGTCGCAGATCCGGTCGAGAAAGTAGCGGTCATGGCTGACCACCAGCACGCTGCCATCGAAATCCGCCAGAGCCTCCTCGAGCATGCGCAGACTCGGCAGATCCAGATCGTTGGTCGGTTCGTCGAGCACGATCACGTTGCCGCCCCGGCACAGCACCTTGGCCAGCAGCAGTCGCGCCCGTTCCCCCCCGGACAGCCGTTCGACCCGCTCGATCAGCCGCTCGTCCGGAAACAGGAACCGCTTGAGATACGCCCGGGCACTGAGGCGCTGGGTCCCGAAATGAACGATCTCGTTCACACCCGCCACTTCCTCCAGCAGCGTGCGACCCGGATTCAACTGCAGTCGCGACTGGTCGATGTAGTTGAACGCCACCTTCTTCCCGAAGGTCACCGTCCCCTCGTCCGGGGCCCGTTCGCCCAGACACAACCGCAACAGCGTGGTCTTGCCCGCCCCGTTGCGGCCCACCACCCCGGTGCACTGACCCGGCTTCAGCGAGAAGGTCAGACCGCGAAACAACCACCGCGCCTCCGTCCCTTCACCCACCCGCGCCCCCGCCCGTTCGCAAGCCACCGCCACATTCCCCATCTCCGGCGCCGGCGGCAGAATCAGGTCCATCTCCCGCTCCTCCGGCGGCGCCTCCAGACCCGCCGTCGCGTAAAACTTGTCGAGACGGTGACGCGACTTCGACCGCTGCGCCCTCACCCCCGCCCGAACCCACTCCAGTTCCTCCCGCAGGAAACGCTGGCGCCGACGCTCGGCCTGCTCGGCGATCTGCTGCCGCACCGCCTTGGCCTCGAGATACGCCGTGTAATTGCCCGGGTGCGAAAAACACCGTCCCTCGGCCAGCTCGATCACCCGCGTCGCAATCACATCCAGAAAGTACCGGTCGTGAGTCACGAAGATGACCGCCCCCGGAAAGTCCCGCAGAAAGCTCTCCAGCCAGCCGATCGAGTCGGCATCCAGATGGTTGGTCGGTTCGTCCAGCAACAGCAGATCGGGACGTGCCACCAGCGCCCGGCACAGCGCCACCCGCCGCTTTTCCCCGCCCGACAACGGCCCGACCACCGCATCGCGCGGCGGCGCTCCCAACGCCGTCGCGCAGGCCTCCAGCCGCGCCTCGAAATGCCAGCCGTCCGCATCCTGGATCCGGTGCTGCAGTTCCCCCAACTCCGCCTCGCTGCCTTCCCCCGCCTCGTACCGTCGCACCCACTCCAGCAGATCCGCCGCCCCCGCCTCGATGTTCTCCCGCACCGTGCCCGCCCCATCGAGTTCGAACTCCTGCGGGAGATACCCGACCCGCGCCCCCCGGCGCCTGGAAATCTCCCCCCCATCCGGCTCGGCCGCCCCCGCCAGAATCCGCAACAGGCTCGTCTTTCCACACCCGTTTCGCCCCACCAGCCCGACCTTCTCCCCAGGCTGGACACTCACCGAGGCGCCGTCCAACACCCGCTGAAACCCGAACGCCAACTGAAGCTGACTGGCCGACAACAGGGCCGCGGCGGAGGAACTCATCGCACGGTCACCCCCGGCGCGAGCGGGGCGCGGATCATCCGGTACAGCAGCGTCACGTAAGAGGCCCGCACCCGCCGGACATACCCGGGCTGCTGGCTCTCCAGCAGCCGCCGCAGTTCGGGCAGGTTGTAAAACGGCACCGTGAGCTGCGCGTGATGCGCCTGATGATCGCTGAATCCAAACGGCGCGAACAGGTACCGCTCAACGGGGTTGGTCTCGACGTCGATCGTGCTCTGAGGCGCCACCGACAAATCAGCCACCGGCGGACCCGGGAAGAAGTAGTTGTACCCGTGCTCCAGAAACGTCCGGATCCGGTCCATCTGCAGGGCCACCACGAAGATCGGCGCCAGCCAGAACACCGGATAGCTCCACCACCCCACCTGCCAGGCAAACAACGCCCACACCCCGCCCTGCACCACCGCCAGCGGCGCCAGTTGCCTCGCCACCTGCATCGGACCCGGCTGCTCCGCCCCGGCCATTGCATGGGCCCCCTCAAGATCGCCGTCCCCGAAAAACTTCCGTCGCAGCTTGGTCAGAATATCCACGTAGTTCCCCGTGAAGAGCAGCACCAGCCGCGGCCAGCCCGGTCGGGCCCGCAGCAGGGGCCGGTAGATGTACCCGTCGATGTCCTCCTCGATGGATTGCGGCGCCTTGTGATGCTCCAAGTGCGCCCGACGGTAGTTGAACAGCGAGACCCCGACCAGGGACGCACAAAACAGTCCCGCCGCCTCGTTCAGCCACACCGGCTGAAGCAGGGTCTTGTGGGTCGCCTCATGCGAGGCCAGCACCAACCGATACTGCATCAACCCGATCGCCAGGAACGCCAGGGGCCCGGTCCATGCATCCAGGTGTTCCCGCAACACCCAAACCGCCAGCGCCAGAATCGCCAACGTGGACCCCAGGGCCGCCACCGTCGGCCACCACCGCCGCTGCCGTCGCAGTTGCGCAATCCGGTTGCGCACATCCACCGACTCAATCGCCATGGGCCGTCGTTACGCTCACCAGCGCGTGCTTTGCATGATCAGGTCCAACGCCTGCTTCGCCCGCGCATCCCCGCTCTCCGCCCGGCTGGCCAGATCCGATTGCAGGGCCGCCATCTGATCCTGTACCGCAGTCAACTGGTTCGGCGACAGATTGCGCGCCCGCCGCAGCGTCTGCAACAGCATCATCGCCTCCGCCAGGTCGTCCTTTCGAATCGCCACCGCCGCCTGGCCGGCCACCTCACGCAGCGACACCTCGCTGCCCGCCGCCCCGCCCGAAGGCAGGACCAGCACGTCGGTGGTGCTCTCGTCCGGCGCCGTCTCCTCCACCGCAGCCTCCCCCTGGAAAACCGCCTCCAGCGCGTCCGCGTCCACCCCGGAGGATGAACCCCCGGACCCGCAGCCTGACAACACCGCCATCGCCCCCATCAACACCCCGCAGCAAATCGCTTTCATAGCCCTCCCCCTTTCCTCACGGCCCGTCCCCCCTCACGCTGCCCGGCACATTCCACAACCGGCCCGGCCGTCGCGTCGCCTCCCGGTTGAACGCCGTGATCTTCATGTACTCCACATGGCCGTCCACCACCCCCACCGTCGTCCCGATGTTGTGACTCCGCGTGATCCCCTCGCTGGGACTGCTCGATCCGTCGTTGTAATCCCCGGGGCTCCGCTCGTCCGCCTGCCACAGAATGATGTCGTCCGGCTTGAACTGGTGGATCTTGAAGGTCGGCCGCCGGATCTGAAAAGCCGTCACCGACCCGTTCATGATGTAGCTGGAGTACTTCTGCCCGCGGCTCCGGAATTGCACCGTGTTGGTCCGGTCCAGCGGGCACCGGTAGATCTTGTAGGCGGTCAGGTAGGGCCAGAACACCCCCGTCTGGATGTTCGTCTCCGGCCGCGTGTAGGGCGGCGTGCACAACCACCCCGCCCATGGCTGGAAATCCCAGTTGTTGTGCGGCATCCACTCCTCGTTGTCCCCCGTGTACAGGTGGTTCGCCAGCATCATCTGCTTCTGGTTGTTCGTGCACACCGTCCGGTGCCCCTGCTCCTTCGCCTTGCTCAGCGCCGGCAACAGCATGCTCGCCAGAATCGCGATGATCGCAATCACCACCAACAACTCGATGAGCGTGAAACCCCGCGCCTCCCGCGGGAAGTCGGATACCGTCGGTTCGGGATACGGATTCATGGGAAGGAAGCTCCTGCAACCAGATCCTCGCCCCTCCGCCCCGTCGCCGTCCAGCGGTTCTTCCAGGGCACAGGCACAATGCATCCATCCCCCCGGCAACCGCCTCCTCCCCGCCCCGTCACGGCGACGTCGCCTCAATGGCGTAGAATCCCGCCGCCCCACCCACCTCCACCGGCCAGCGCACCGCTCCCGACACCATCGGCGTCACCGTTCCCACCGGAACCCACTCGGGCGCCGAAATCGTCGCCTTGTACAACACCCGGTAGGTCGTCTCCTCGCGCCCCTGCCACTCCAGCTCCCAGGAGGCCGTCCCCGGGGACGTCCCCGCACGCAGCGCCACCTCCAAACCCCGGCTGATCCACACTCGGACCGTCGCCGGTTCCGACTCCAGAAGCCCGTCCGAGACCACATAACGAAACACATCCTCCCCCACGAACCCGGCCTGCGGCTGGTACACCAGCTCGGGCGGAACCCCGGTCAGCCATCCGTTCGCCGGCGACTCCACCACCCGGTAGGTCAATGGGTCCAGATCCACGTCCATCCCCACCAGAGTGATCGACACCGATGCCCCGGTCGTCCCCTCCACCTCCAGGTCCATCGCCACCGGTGCGTCATTGACCGGCGTCACCGTCACCACGACCGTCACCACCGTCGGCCTTCCCGTCTCCGGGATCTCCAGGTACCGGAAACCATCCGAACCCGCATAGTCCGGGTCGGGATGGTACGTCACGGACGGCGGCATCCCCTCGAGCCGTCCCTGCTCCGGATCGTCGATCACTTCAATGCGGATCGGGATACCCCCCTCGCCCGTCGTTCGCATCGGCACCGGCACCGACGTGTCCTCGGCCAGCGTCAGGGACTCCTCGCGGCGCAACGGTTCAGGCGCCTCTTCACGGATCCGCACCCTGGCCGGATTCGAGAGAAGCCCCACCTCATCGACGGCCCGGAAGACGAACTGGTCCTCCCCCGCGAAATTCGGCCCCGGCGTGTACGTCAGGGCCGGCGGCGTCCCGCTGAGCTGGCCCAACGTCGGACCCTGCACGATCTGGTACGTCAGCACTGGGCTGTCCACGTCGAATGCCTCGAGAAGCACCGCCACCGGCACCCCCGGCGCCGTCCCGTAGTCCCGGTCGAAAGCCACCGGCGGGTCCGGTACCGGTTCCACAATCAGCGACGTCGTCACCTGCACAATCCGTTCGCTCCCCACCATCGCAATGTAACGGAACGAATCCGTGCCCCAGTAATCCTCCGCCGGATGGTACGTCAGGACGGGGGCACTGCCGCTCAGGCGCCCCCGCCGCGGTGGCTCCACCAGCACCCACTCGATCGCCACCGCCGCCAACCCCGCGGACAATGTGACCGTCACCGGCTCATCCTCCGGGGTCCTCACCGTCGTTCCCATCAGTTCCACCGGCGTGCCGTCCGCCCGGGCAGTGAAGGGGACCACATTCGAACGGTCGCTCTCCAACCCATCCGTGTTCACCGCCGAAACGGCGAAATGATACCGGATTCCCGGCACCGGCAGCGACAGCGTCACCCGCGTCACCAGGCCCACCGGAATGGTGGCCACATACACGTTCGGACTGAAGCCGTAATGGACCCGGTACTCCGTAAGATTGAATTCCGGGTTCGGATCCCACGCCAGGGTCACCAGCCGCTCCGCCCCCGAGGCCCGACCCACCCCCGCCAGCAACAACGCCGCCAGCGCCCATCCCACCCCGGTCCCCCAGGCGGTCCCACCCCCTCCAACCGCCCCACGCCTAATGGGTTTCCCTACGACAACTTCCTGCATCATGCGACTTCGGGTAAACTCGGAGTGCCGGCGCGTCAATGCCCGGCCCCAGCCGAAGACCCGAATCTCCCTGTCCGCGCCCTTAACGCAAGCCCGCAGCCACCCCCCCCAGATCCCCCGGTGCACCCCAAAGTTGCAGGCGAAAAGCCCACGAATCGGAGGGACGAGCTCCGCGAGTCCTCAATCCACCGCACCCCGCCCCTGCGGCCTCCTGGAACCCGACCCGCCGATGCCACGCTTCCCGATGCTCGCGCCTCTCCCCACCATTCACATTCCACTCATTCCAGATCGATCCGCCCCCAATCCTCCGGCCGTCCCTGCACCCCCGCACGGGGCGCCCAGGCCAGTCGTGACTTGTTGATGTTCTCCCCCGGAGCGGCATCGCGCTTGTCGCCGTCGTACACCAGCACGTTGAACCCGAGCCGCCCCGGCACCGGGCCGCCGTCCGTGATCAGCGCCAGCGGGATCGCCGCCGCCACCCGGTAGCCGTCCGGCATCCGTGCCGACGCCAGCCGCAATCCCGGCGCCGTCCACTCCACCGGACCCTGCCGCGCATCCGCGTCCCGTGCCGCCCGCACCCGTCCGCTCGTGTCGAAGGGAAATATCCCCACCTTCAGCGTCCCTGTCGTGTCGCCCGCCCCCGCTGCCGGATCCACACAAATCTCCACGGAATCGCTCCGCCAGTGACCCCGGATGTCGTCCGGCGCGATGTTCGAGACCACCACGTCGTCCCGAACCAAGACCTCCACCCACAGCGTTTCGCCGCCATGCGCCACCCGCACCCGCGCCGAATGGTCCGCCGCATCGGCGACCTGCCCCTGCCACACCCGGTCCGGCCCGATCTCCAGCAGGGCGCCCCCCTCCCAGTGCGCGCCCGGCCCCAGCGTCATCGCTCCCTCCGGCACCCGGGGAACCCGCGCCCGCGGCACGGCATGCAACCGCGCTTCGGCCTCGATGGACTTCCCCGCCATCGCCCCCCGCAACCGCACCGCCGCACTCCCCAGGGCACCTTCCGGCGGCACGACTTCCATCCGCCAACGTCCCGGCTCGCCACCCCGTTGCAGACCGCTCCATCCCCATCCCTCCGGTCCTTCCCACTTCAAACCCGTCAGCACGACATCCGGAACCTCCGGCGCCACTTCGACTTCGACAAGGTTCCCCTCGCCCGCCACCACCGGCAGATCGGCCGGGAACTCCGCACCCAGATGTTCCAGCCCCTGTTCCCGCGCCCATTCTCTATATCGCACGATCGACGGCCTCGGAACGAAGGCCACCAAGGGTCTCCCGGGTGCCGGTCCCGGATCCGCCCACGCCAGTGGACCGAACGCCGGCAGTCCCGCGAACAGGTCGAAGGCCGCAGATGGGTGCGCGACGGCATTCTTCACCAGCGTGAACGCCTGCGGTCGCCGCAGCCACGGTGCCCCGGCGAATCCGCCAAATCCCTGCGACCGATGATGACTCAGCGCCTCCCCCGCCACATCCGCCGGAATCCGCCCGTCGGGCAGGGGATCGGTCACCCCCACGTGCACCACATCCCTTCCCTGCACCCCGCCGTACACCAACCGCCGTGCCTGCCAGATCCCCAGTCCCTCGTCCGCGAGCTGCTCCGGAAACCGCCCCGGATCCGCCGCCGCCGCAAAGGCCTCCGTCGCCAGCACGCCGGCCGCCTGATGATGCCCGTGCTGCCCCGCCCGCGGCGCCGGATTCATCGTGGCGATGATCTCCGGACGGAGCGCCCGCACCAGCCGCACCAGCCGCCGCAACGCCTCCTCCCGATCCCACACCCGCAGGGTCGCCTCCAGGCTTTCCGTGTAGAAAAAGTCGGTCTGATCCAGGAAGTACGTGTACCGGACCCCCAGCAGCCGCAGGCAGTCCCGCAACTCCGCCTCCCGCAACACCCCGAGCGCCGGGCCCCAGTGGGTCCCCACCATGTTCCCCCCTCCCTCGCCCCGGGTCGCATACACATGCGCCACCCCCTTCCCCTCCCCCAGCGCGTACCGGGCCACCGTCGCCGCCATGCCCACCTCGTCGTCCGGATGCGCGAACACCCCCATCAGATCGGTCTTCAACAGCGCCGCCCCACGCGGCGGCCATTCCGCACCCACCACCAGCCAGGGCACCATCACCACCCACCAACCGCACCTCCGGACCAGGCATTTCACAGGGATCACCTCCCCATCCAACCGTCCCCGCCCTTTCCATTCAATGGCGCATCTTCCACCCGGCGGGCTTCGCCATCCCGGAGGGACGAGCTCCGCGAGTCCCCATCCCATCGCCCCAGGCCCCTTCCGGCCCCATGGAACTCCACCCCCTCCCGCGATCACCGCCCTTCCCCGTCCCCCTTCCGCCCCTCAAACACCGGCAGCTTCAATTCCCACCGCATTGCCGCCAACCGGATCGCCAGCGTCGTACCCACCCCCGCCAGCATCACCCAATCCGCCCCCGGCCAAACCCCGTTCAACCCCACAAACACCGTCGCCCCCGCGATCGCCGCCGTCGCGTACAACCGGATCTCCGGTCGAAACACCAGCGGCAGCTCGTTCATCAGCACATCCCGGAACACCCCGCCAGCCACCCCCGTCACCGTCCCCATCACCACCGCGCTGAATCCGTCCGCTCCCAGCCACAGCGTCTTGGTCGCCCCCACGATCGTGAACAGCGCCAACGCCCCCGCATCCGCCACCTCGTACCACTTCAAGACCGGCCCCAGGTGTCGCACCCACCAAAAGGCCGCAATCCCCGTCCCCGCCGCCGTCAGCGCATACCGCCAGTCCGCAATCCAGAAGACCGGCGTCGCCCCCAGGCAGATGTCCCGCAACGTCCCCCCGCCCAGGGCCGTCACCAGCGCCAGCACCACCACCCCGAACAAATCCACCCCGCGCCCACGCGCCGCCAGCACGCCCGAGATCGCGCTGATCGCCACCCCCACATGCTGCAACCCGATGTACAGCGTCGTCGGATCCGCCAGGTTCATCCCCCCTCCTCCGGGCGCAACGCCCCGTTCACACGCCCAGTTCCGCCTTCACCGCGGCAAACTGCTCCAGCGCGAATTCCAGATCCTCCCGCGTGTGGCCCGCCGACATCTGCGTCCGGATCCGCGCCTTCCCCTGCGGCACCACCGGATAAAAGAACCCCACCACGTACACCCCCCGCGCCAGCATCGCCTCCGCGAACCGCTGCGCCACCGTCGCCTCCCCCAGCAGGATCGGCACGATCGGATGCTCCCCGGGCACCGTCCGCAATCCGATCCGCGCCAGCCCCTCCCGGAACAACCGCGTGTTCGCCTCCAGCCGGTCCCGAAGCTCCGTCGAACCTTCCAGCAACTCCAGCGCCCGGATCGATCCCGCTGCAATGGGCGGCGCCACGGTGTTGCTGAACAGGTACGGACGCGACCGCTGACGCAGCATCTCGACAATCTCCCGACGCCCGCTGGTGTATCCGCCGCTCGCCCCGCCCAACGCCTTCCCCAGCGTCCCGGTCAGGATGTCCACCCGGCCCATGACGCCGTGCAATTCGTGCGTCCCCCGGCCGCGCCGCCCCACAAACCCCACCGCGTGCGAGTCGTCCACCATCACCAGCGCGTCGTGCCGTTCCGCCAGGTCGCAGACCGCCCCCAGATCCGCCACGATCCCGTCCATGCTGAACACCCCGTCGGTGACGATCAGCCGGAACCGCGCGTCCGCCGCCTCCCTCAACTTCGCCTCCAGATCCGCCGCATCGTTGTTCCGGTACCGCAGCCGCCGGGCCTTGCACAACCGGATCCCGTCGATGATCGAGGCGTGGTTCAGTTCATCCGACACCACCGCATCCTCGGGTCCCAGCAGCGTCTCGAACACCCCGCCGTTGGCATCCCAGCAGCTCGTGTACAGGATCGTATCCTCGGTTCCCAGGAAGGCGCTCAGCCGCCCCTCGAGTTCCTTGTGCACCCCCTGCGTCCCGCAGATGAACCGCACGCTCGCCATCCCGTAACCCCACCGCTCCAACCCCTCCCGCGCCGCCTCCCGCACCGCCGGATGCTGGGCCAGCCCAAGATAATTGTTGGCGCACAGATTCAGCACCGGTGCCCCCTCCCCCACCCGCACCCGCACCCCCTGGGGCGTCGCGATGACCCGCTCCGACTTGTACAACCCGGCCGAACGGATCCCGGCCAGTTGCTCCTCGAGATGCGCCAGGAACCGCGCGCTCATTCCCGCCCCCCCGGTCCTCCAACGTGTTCCCAGTCGAGAATCACCTTCCCCGACTCCCCCGACAACGCCACCTCGAAGGCTCCCCGGAAATCCTCGCACCGGAACCGGTGCGTGATCACCGGCCGGATATCCAGGCCGCTCTGCAACATCACCGTCATCTTGTACCACGTCTCGTACATCTCCCGCCCGTAAATCCCCTTGATCGTCAGCATGTTGAAAATCACCGCGTTCCAGTCGATCGCCATCGGCTCGGCCGGGATTCCGAGAAGCGCAATCTTCCCCCCGTGCGCCATCGCCCCGATCATCTCCGAGAACGCCTTCGGGTTCCCCGACATCTCCAACCCCACGTCAAACCCCTCCTTCATCCCCAGCTCCCGCTGCACGTCCTTCAAACTCTCCTTCCGCACATCCACGGCCCGCGTCACCCCAACCCGCCGCGCCAGTTCCAGCCGCCACGGATTCACGTCGGTGATCACCACGTACCGCGCCCCCGCATGCCGCGCAATCGCCGCCCCCATGATCCCGATCGGCCCCGCCCCGGTCACCAGCACATCCTCGCCCAGCACACTGAAGGAAAGGGCCGTGTGCACCGCGTTTCCAAACGGATCGAAGATCGACGCCACCTCCCGGTCCACCTCCGGCGCATGCACCCACACGTTCGTCATCGGCAACGCCAGATACTCCGCAAACGCCCCGGCCCGGTTCACCCCCACCCCCTTCGTGTCCGCACACAGGTGACGCCGCCCCGCCAGGCAGTTCCGGCACCGCCCGCAGACCACATGCCCCTCCCCGCTCACCACCTGCCCGGGAAAGAAATCGTGCACGTTCGCCCCCACCTCCACAATCTCCCCCACAAACTCGTGCCCCACCGCCATCGGCACCGGTATCGTCCTCCGCGCCCACGCATCCCACTTCCAGATGTGCAGATCCGTCCCGCAGATCCCGGTCTTGTGAACCCGGATCAGAACGTCGTTGATGCCGATCTCCGGTTGCGGGATGTCCTCGAGCCACAACCCGGGCTCGCTCCTGGATTTCACAAGTGCCTTCATGTGCGTTCGCGCCCGCCCCCCCGGCCTTTCGCCTTGCACCCATTCCCGGCTCCGGCTTGATTGCTCCGAAATGGCGGATGCGCATGCGCAATATCGGAAGAATCACCTCCGCCCTGCAAGACTTTTCTCCATTATATCGGATATATGACACCCCC
The DNA here is from genome assembly GCA_019634625.1 of Verrucomicrobiia bacterium. Classification (NCBI taxonomy): domain Bacteria; kingdom Pseudomonadati; phylum Verrucomicrobiota; class Verrucomicrobiia; species Verrucomicrobiia bacterium. The sequence goes on along the minus strand of JAHCBA010000009.1, from coordinate 11,479 downwards.
CGATCCGGTCCCGCCCCAAGCAACGCCCCAATCGCCACCCGATGCCGTCAGCGCCCACCTCTGCCGCCGTGTCCGTGACCTCCGCAAACGGCGCGACTGGTCCCTCGACCAGCTCGCCGCCGCCTCCGGCGTCAGCCGTTCCATGCTCAGCCAGATCGAACGCCACGAGGCCAACCCCACCCTCGCCGTCACCTGCCGCATCGCCCAGGCCTTCCAGATGACGCTCGCCGAACTCCTCGAATCCCCCTCCGCCCAGTCGTCCATCCAGACCATCCGCAGCGACGACAAAACCCACCTCTTCCGCTCCGACCCCGACTGCCGGATCCGCACCCTCTCCCCCCTCAACCTCGAAAAGGACGTCGAGTTCTACGAAATCCGCCTCGGCCCCGGAGGCGCCCTTCGCAGCGCCCCCCACTTCGCCGGCACCCGCGAGTACCTCACCGTGGTCAAAGGCCGCCTCCGGCTCGAATCCGGCGACGACGTCGAGGAACTCGCCCATGGCGACTCCGCCAGCTACCGCGCCGACGTCCCCCACGCCATCCTCAACCAGGGCCGCACCGAGGCTGTCGCCTACCTCGTGGATATCTATCGGTGACTTTCCCCCATCCGGGGATCGCTCGACTTGCCGCCTTCCAAGGAACTACCCTCCCTCCCGATGCGCCCCGATTCCCAGGCACCCAGCCCAGACGAAGACCCCGTGGCCTGGGGAAGACGCCTCGCCGAGCGGGTCGCGGCCGTCGTGGCCCGGCATCCGGAAGCCGACCCCGAACATGTTCGGTGGACCTTGATCTGCCTCGAACGCAGCCCCGACCAGCGGCTGGCAAGGAGTCTCCAACGTGGCCGAGGTTTTGCCGCTTTCCGACGCTGAGCGGATCCTCCTGGAATCCCTCACCCGTCACCAGGTCCGGTTCCTGGTCGTCGGCCTCTCGGCCGCCGCCTTGCAGGGAGCTCCTGTGGTCACTCAAGACATCGATCTGTGGTTCGAAGACCTTGCTGATCAGCGCATGGCGGCCGCGCTTCGGGAAGTCGGCGCCGCCTACGTGCCGCCCTTTGATCTCAATCCCCCAATGCTCGCCGGCCCAGGCTCGGATCCATTCGACATCGTCCTGAGAATGGATGGGCTGAGAGGTTTCGCCCGCGAATTCGAGGATGCGATCCCGATACGCGTTGCCGGCCTCTCCCTCCCCGTGTTGCCTCTGGCCCGGATCATCGCAAGCAAGACCGCCTCCAATCGGCCCAAGGACCAGGCCGTCCTCCCCGCCCTCAAGGATGCCCTGACCAGCATCAACGCCAGCCCGATCCACCCCCTTGCCTCGCCACCCGTTGCCGCGGATACTGCCCCCCTCGATGGACCCCCTTCCGTCCACGAACCCGCCGTCCCCGGCCCGAACCCAGACGGACCTCTGCCTCGTCCGGATCGTTGCCCGTGAACTCGAATCCCAGCCGGCCCTCGAGGCCGTGAAGGTGGACCACGCGGCCGGATCCCTCTCGGTCGCCACCTTCGGCGATGTCGGTACCCCCTTCGCCGACCGCCTGGCCCGCCAGCTCGCCGACGCCGGCGCGGCCGATCCCGATGGACCAGGTTGCGCCCTGCTCTCCGGGGCCTCCGACTGCGCGGATTGCCCGGCGGCCGACCAGCCCCTCGCCAACAGCCGCCTCACCGTCCAGCACCAGCCCGGCTCCACCACCGTCGCCCGCGTCACCTGCCCCACCGCCCCGCGCTTCTGGCGCTGGCGCGACCAGCCGTTCCCGCGCCTGGTGCCCCGTCAGGTCCGCCTCCCCGACAGCGAGGCCTCCGAACAGGAGTGGAAACCCCAGATCGTCGCCGCCCTCCTGTGTGGCGCCCTGGGCCTCCTCGGGGCCTTCCTCGGAACCCATCCCCTCGCCCCGTCCGCCTTCGCCGCCGCCTACCTCGCCGGCGCCTGGTTCCCCGCCGTCGAGGTCTGGGAACGCCTGCGCCAGCGTCACCTCGACATCCATTTCCTCATGCTCGCCGTCGCCGCCGGCGCCGCCTCCATCGGCGCCTGGGGCGAAGGCGCCATCCTCCTCTTCCTCTTCTCCCTCTCCGGTGCCCTCGAAAGCTACGCCCTAGGCCGCACCCATCGCGAAATCCGCTCCCTCATCCGCACGGCCCCCCGCGAAGCCGTCGTCCTCGGACCCGATGCCTCCGAACACCTCGTCCCCGTCGACCACCTCCGCCCCGGCGACCGGCTCCTGCTCAAACCCGGCGACCTCTTCCCCGTCGATGCCGAGATCGCCCTCGGCAGGACCGCCGCCGACGAATCCAACCTCACCGGCGAAGCCGTTCCCGTGGACAAACAGATCGGCGACACCGTCCTCGGCGGCACCCTCAACCTCTGGGGCTCCGTCGAAGCCATCGCCCTCCGCCCCGCCGAATCCAGCGCCCTCCAGCGCATCATCCGCCTCATCCGCGATTCCCAGCGCCTCAAAGCCCCCTCCCAACGGTTCACCGACCGCTTCGGCACCGGCTACACCGTCGGGATCCTGGGCCTCACCGTCCTCATGTTCCTCGTCTGGTGGGCCGCCGGCCGCCCTCCGTGGATCGGCGCCCCCGACCGCCCCAGCGCCTTTTACCTGGCCATGACCCTCCTCGTCGTCGCCTCCCCCTGCGCCCTCGTCCTCTCCATCCCTTCCGCCATCCTCGCCGCCATCGCCCACGGCGCCCGCCATGGCATCCTCTTCCGCGGTGGAGCGGCCGTCGAAAAACTCGCCGACATCGATGTCGTCGCCATGGACAAGACCGGCACCCTCACCACCGGCGAACTGCGCGTCGATGCCGTCGAAAGCTTTCCTCCCGGCCGCGAAACGGACGTCACCCGCCTCGCCTTCGGCGTCGAACGCCTCTCCACCCATCCCCTCGCCCGCGCCATCGTCCGCCACGGCAAACGTCTCGGCCTCCAACCCCCGCCCGTCCACCACCTCGAAGCCGTGCCCGGCGAGGGCGCCACCGCCCGCCTCGACGACCTCGATCTCCGCCTCGGACGTCGCGACTTTGTCCTCGAAGGTTCCCACCCGGACGCGCCCGAACCGCCCCCGCCCCAACCGGGCACCTCCGAAGTCTGGCTCCGCCACGGACCCCTCGTCGGACGCCTCCTCCTCCGCGACGATATCCGACCCCAGGCCCGCGAGGTTGTCGCCGATCTCCGCGCACACGGACTCCATACCGTCGCCCTCACCGGCGACCGCCATTCCACGGCCGATCACCTCCAGCGCCATCTCGACCTCGACGAAGTCCGCGCCGAACTCCGCCCGGAACAAAAAGTGGCCGCCATCGCCGCCTGGTCCCGTCAGGGCCGCCGCGTCGCCATGGTCGGTGATGGTGTCAACGACGCCCCCGCCCTCGCCGCCGCCCATGTCGGCATCGCCATGGGCGCCCGCGGCTCCGACGCCGCACTCGAACAGGCCGACGTCGTCCTCATGCACGACCGCCTCGAAAACGTCCGCCACGCCCACCACCTCAGCCGCCGCGCCCGACGCATCATCCGCCAGAACCTCGTCATCTCCCTCGGCACCCTCGCCGTCCTCGCCGTCCTCGCCATCGCCGCCCGCCTCCCCCTCTCCCATGGCGTGCTCGGCCACGAAGGCAGCACCGTCCTCGTCGTCCTCAACAGCCTCCGCCTCCTCTTCCCCGCCCGGTCCCGGTCGCTCCCCAGGTGATCCCGGAACGGGTCGCCTTCCGGACGCCACCGCGGATGCATCGCCTCCCTACCCCCGAACCCGCGTCCGCAGTTCCTGTCGCAAACGCTCCAGCCGCCGCGCCTGGGGCGGCAGTATCAATCCCGGTTGCACCCGGTCCGACGCCTCCAGGGCCTCCGCATACTCGCCCCTCGCGTAACGCGCCTCCGTCACCGCCAAATGGAACGCCGAGGCCGCCTGCCGGTCCAGCCGGCCCGGATCCAAGCGGCGCAGAATCTCCCACGCCTCGTTCACCCTCTGGTTCAACAGCAGCGCAAACGCATGGTTGATCTGAAACGCCGCCGCGTTCGGATACTGCGTCACCAGCCGGAAGGTGATCTCCAGCGCCTCCGGAGATTTCTCCTCCAGCGCGATCAGCATCGCCGCCCGGTTGCTCAGCGCCACCGGGCTGTTCGGTGCCAGCCGCAGCATCTCCAGCGTCGATTCCTGCATCCCCTCCAGGTCCCGCGCCGACAACGCCGCCGCAAAAACCAGCTGCCAGTACGGCAGCATCCCGGCCATCTCCGTCCGCTTCCTCCGCAACAGCCCCAACGCCGGCTCCGCCCGCCCGTCCCGCAGCAGCGTGTCCGCAATCCGCATCGCCATCCCGCCGTCCAGGATCGGCACCTGCCCCAAACGTCGCGCCAACGTGTCCGCCATGTGATCCCGCCCGTCCCCCGATTCCGCCCGGTACTCCGCAAACTCCGCCAGGATCCGCGCCATCTCGAAGCTCGCCGTCTGCGTCCTCACCTGGTTCGCCGCCCGACGCACGTCGTTCCATCGCCGCGCGTCGATCAGGATCGACAGGTACACCTCCCAGACCGACGGATGCGTTCCCAGGCGGCCCAGGTTGCCTTCGAGAAACCGGATCGCCTCGTCCCGAAACCCCAGCGCCGCCAGCACCGCCGCATACTCCGCCGCGTCCGTCGGCAACCGCGGCGTCCCCTCGTACGATCGCGCCTTCTCCCGCGCCTTCTCGAGGTCTCCGACCGACGCCAGAAACCGCCAGTACATCGCGTGCTGCGTCACCGACGCCGCACGCCCCTCCTCCAGTCGGTCCAATGCCAGCGCCACGTCGTCCGGCGTCCCCCGTCGCGTCCCCGCCGTCAACACCATGCGCGCCGCCGTCAGCCCCAGGTTTCCCCCTTCCCGTGTCGCCTCCTTCAACCGCAGCAACGCCTCCACCGCCGGTGTCCCCGTGTCCCAACCCGCCCGCCATGCATCGTGGTACAGCCGCTGCCGGGCATCCGCCCCCCACGCCGTCGCATTCGCCTCCCACAACGCCAGGAACGCCTCCACCCGCCCCACCGAAAACAGGCAGCGCGCCCGAACCGCCGCCAGCTTCGCCTCCGCCTCCAGCTTAGAAGCCTCCAGCAGATCCAGCCCGTACCCCGCCACGCGATACTTCTCCAATACGTCCGCCGCCAGTTCCAGGTCCGATACGTTCGTCCCCGTCAACGCCAGCAACCATGTGCTGCTGAACAACGCCGCCGTCACGTGATCCGGACGCGCCTCCGGCACCTCCCGCAAATGCACCAGCAAATCCCGGTGCCGGTCCGGATCCCCCAGGTTGTTCACCAGGGCCCCCCGCCACGCCAGCATCGCCCCGTCGTGGTCCCCACGGGCCTCCGCCCGCCGCGCCGCCCGCCCCAGGGACCACGCCTGGCCCAGGTCCAGCAGGCTGATCTTGACCGTGCCCCGCGGGAAATCCCGGGGCGTCGTCCGCCAGACCTTCGGCAGCGCCAGCGCCAGTCCCGCAATGCCTCCGGTCACCACCAGGAACGCCCAGAAAAACGCCCGGTCCAAGACCAGCATCCGCAGCAGCGGATAACCCTCCAGCCGCAGCGCCAGCCGCTGCCGCAACGTTGGTGTCTCCATCGGTGTTTCCACGCAGTGCCCGTCACCCTACCCGCTTCCCCCGGCCCGGACACCGGAAATCCTCCGCCCCCCTCCCCGCTCGGCAACAGACCCGGATTGTGGCCTCATCGCGCCGATGTTCGAACTCCTGACGACGGACTCCGGGACCCGCGCACGATTGGGCCGACTGACCACCGCCCGCGGAGTCATCGACACGCCCACGTTCATGCCCGTTGGCACCCAGGCTTCCGTCAAGGCCCTCGACCCCCGCGAACTCCTCGAATCCGGCACCCAGATCATCCTCGGCAACACCTACCACCTCTTCGTCCGCCCCGGGCTCGACGTCATCGAGGCGGCCGGGGGTCTGCACCGCTTCATGAACTGGTCCCTGCCGATCCTCACCGACAGCGGCGGATTCCAGGTCTTCAGCCTCGCCAAAATCCGCAGGATCGAGGAACACGGCGTCGCCTTCCGCAGTCACCTCGACGGCTCCCCCCTCTTCCTCGGCCCCCGCGAATCCATGCACATCCAGCGCGTGCTGGGTTCCGACATCGCCATGGTCTTCGACGACTGCCCCCCCGCAGGCGCCCCGGTCCGCGACGTCGAGGCCGCCGTCCAGCGAACCCTGCGCTGGGCGCGCGAATGCCGCGAACAACCCCGCGCCGAGGGTCAACGCGTCTTCGGCATCGTCCAGGGCGGCACCCACCCCGGACTCCGCGAACGCTGCGCCCGCGAACTCGTCGGCCTCGACTTCGACGGCTATGCCATCGGCGGGGTGAGCGTCGGGGAACCCGAACCCGACATGCTGCGGGCGATCGAGATGACCGAACCCCACCTTCCCCCGGCCAAACCGCGTTACGCCATGGGCCTCGGCACACCCGCCCAGATGATCCAGCTCATCGCCCGCGGCGTGGACATGTTCGACTGCGTCCTCCCCACCCGCGTCGCCCGCAACGGCACCGCCTACACCCACCAGGGAGCCTTCAATGCCAAGGCCGGCTACAACCGCATGGATTTCCGTCCACTCGAAGAGGGCTGCGACTGCTTCTGCTGCCAGCGCTTCACCCGCGCCTACATCCGCCACCTGCTCAACGTTGATGAAATCCTCGGCCTGCGCATGGTCAGCGTCCACAACACCCACCTCTACCTCCGCCTCATGGCCGAGGTCCGCCAGCACCTGCAGGCCGGCACCTTCGGGGAGTTCCACCGCGAGTACCTCGCCCGCTACATCCCCACCCGGCGCGTCCTCGCCGCCCGCTCGGCCGACGCCCAGCGTCCCGCCCCGACCGACTCCGGGCAGGCGGGATCTCAGAACAACGTTCCGATCACCGTTCCCAGCACGGAGATCGGACCCTGATCCTCGAGGCCGTCGGTGGCCTTCTCCACCTTCTGCAGGGTGCCCTTCACGCTCTTGAAGAAGGTCTCGTCATTGACGACCTTGCCCGCCAGCCCCTGGCCCTGGTTGATCTTCCCGAGAATCTCCCGAAGGCTGGTCATCGCCTCCGTGGTCTCCCGGTAGAGCGCCTCGTCCCGCATCAGACGGCCCAGCGTCCCCTGCCCGGCGCTGACGTCCGCCACCATCTGCCGCGCCTCGGCCACCGCCGCCTGGGCGTCCCCGCTCAATGCCTGAATCTGCACCGCCACGTCGTTCATGTTGGTGATGGTGCCGATCGCCGCCGTGTACAGCGCATCGTCGCTCACCAGCTTCCCGATGGTCCCCTCCCCGTCCGCAATCTGCTTCGAGACCACCTGGAGATTCCCCAGGATGGCCGTCAGCCGCGGACTGTTGTCCCGCAGAAAGTCCGTGAAGGGACCCAGCAGGTTCTGGAAATTGTCGCCGCCAAACAGGTTCGTGATGTTCCCAACCCCCGACGCCGCCGCATCCAGCTTGGCCATGATCTCGCCCAGATCGGGCAGCGTCTCGGCCGCCAGCTCCGTCCCCTCCGTCACCCGCGGCGCCCCGGGCGATCCAAACGTGAGCGCGACGTAGTTCTGCCCCATCAGCCCGGCGAACCGGATGATCGCCCGGCTGTCCGTCCGCACATCCACGTCCGCTCGCAGCCGCATCGTGACCACCACCTTGTTGTCCTCGATGGCAACACCGCGGACCTGCCCGACCGGCACCCCCGCCAGCTTCACCGGGGCGCCGGGCTGCAGCTCGTTCACCGCATCGAACCGGGCCCGCACATGGGTCGCCTTCCGGAAGAAGGTCAATCCACCGGACACTTCGAGCAGCACGACGGCGGCCAGGATGACAAGGGCGAAGAACACGCCCAACCGGGTTTCAAGCGAACTTTTCATGGCATTCAGTCGGAGACGGAGGTGGCGTTGAAATCGACGGTCAGAAAATCGCGGATCAGGGTGTCCTCGCTGGCGCTCAATCCCTCGGGTGTCCCGACAAACCGCACCGCACCCTCATGCAGAAAGGCGATCCGATGCCCCACCCCCATCGCCAGATCGCGGTCGTGCGTTACCACGATCGACGTCACCCCAAGGCGCCGGTTCAGGTTCCGGATCTCCCGCCCGATGGTCGCCGTCCGCAGCGGATCCAGTTCGCTGGTCGGCTCGTCGTACAGCAGCAACTGAGGTTCCATCACCAGCGCCCGGGCAATCGCCACCCGCTTGCGCATCCCCCCGGACAGCTCGGCGGGCAGCTTGCCCTCCGCCCCCGACAACCCCAGCAGGTGCAGCTTCTCCGACACAATCCGCTCCACCACCGCATGCGGCTGCAGACGATGCTCCGTCAGGTACAACCCCACGTTCTCCCCTACGGTCAGCGAGTTCAGCAGCGCCGCCGACTGGAATACCATCGCCATCCGCACCCGCCCCGCCAGCCCGTCGGACTGGACCGGCTCCCCGTCCACACGAACCTCCCCCGCATCCGGCCGGTCCAGCCCGATGATCTGGCGCAACAGCACCGTCTTGCCGCTCCCGCTGGGGCCCATCAGGACGAACACCTCGCCCGGCTCGATCGTGAGGTCGATCCCACGCAGGACCTCGACACCGCCAAACCCCTTCCGCAGACCGCGGATCTCGACCCCCACCCTGTGTTGCTTCGCGTTCATCAATCGAAGATCAGCAGCGTCCGGGTCAGGGCGTAATCCAGCATCAGGATCAGCACGATCGACTGCACCACCGCCTGCGTCACCGCCTTCCCGATCCCCCGCGGACCCCCGGACGTCCGCAATCCCTGGTTGCATGACACCAGCCCGACGGCCACCGAAAACACCACGCTCTTGATGAGCCCCTTGGCAATGTCGAACCGCTCCACCGTCTCGCCCAGGTTGTTGAAATACTCGGCCCCGCTGATCCCGATCGCCGGGTTGCCCATGGCCACCAGCGCCCCGCCCGTCCAGCCGACCAGCATCGAAAACACCACCAGCATCGGCAACCCCACCGTGATCGCCACCAGGCGCGGCAGCACCAGGTAGTGGATCGGGTTGATGTTCATCGTCCGCAGCGCATCGATCTCCTGGTACACCCGCATCGACCCGATCTCCGCGGCCATCGCCGACCCGACCCGCCCGGCGATCAGGATCGACATCATCACCGGCGCCAGTTCCTCCGCCATCGACAATCCCACCAGGCCGCCCAGCATCGACGAAATCCCCCGCTCCGCCAGCCTCGGCCCGCTCTGCAGCGCCAGGACCCCGCCGATGAACAGCGACAGCATGCAGGCCATGAACAGGCTCGCATTGCCGATCTCGAACAACTGCTCGGCCACCTTCCGGCGCTGCCGCCACGTCTGCGGCAAAGCCGACGCCGTCCGCCCACCCAGCACCATGATCTCACCGATCGTCCGGAACATCGCTCGCTCGCTCCTCGGTTGCGGCCCCGCCCCCGTGGCGTGACCCGAAATGAAACCACTTCCACCGCCGCCCCGCGACGGTCCGTTCGCACTGCACCAATCCGAACAGAAACGAGGTCCGCGACATCGCGGCTTCGTAATCCCGTCGGTACACATTCCACAGAATCGACCGGTTCCCCTTCCCCGTCCGACCATCGTGCTCCCCCCGCCACAGCCCCCATACCGGTGACCAGTTGCGCTCGATCCCCGCCCCCCGCCGCAATGGCTCCATCACCGACAATCCCTGCCACCGCTCCACCCCCTCGGGCGAACGGCTCCACGAAAACAGGGGCCACGAGTCGATCCGCCGCGCCGTCCGCCCGGTCTCCAGATTCTGCTCCCGCAGGTCCACGTAGAGAAACACCGCCCACTGCCGCCGGTCACGGTCGATCGATTCGGTCATCAGATGGCGCCGCCGGTACAGCGGCCACAGATACGACTCCGACTCGAACGTCTCCGTCCGGCCCACACTGAAAAACGGGATCACCCGGTCCAGCGTCTTGCCCTCGCCCCGCGCGAACCCGACGAGCGGCCAGGGCGCGTTCCACTGCCGGAACCGCTCCTCGCGGTTCTCCGTCCACGAGACCAGCGGCCACAAAACCGACGTGTGGTCCCGGGCCGGCGACCGCTCGGCGTAGAACAGCGGCAGCGCCGCATCCACCCGGGCCGGCGATTCCGTGCCCAGACCAAGCCGGTTCCGGAAAAAGACCGGCCACAGGGCAAACGTCTTGTCGTGCCCGGGCACCACCTCGATCTCGTCCACCACATTGGTCCGGACCCCCGGTGCCCGCCGTTCATGCCCGACCAGCGGCCACACCTGCCACCCCCGCAATCCCGGACCCTCCCGCGTATGCACCACCGGAAACAACACGTTCCGCGTGGTCATCGTCCCCTTCCGCGTCTTCAGCCACAAGGGAAACAGAACAAACTCCGCCTCGTCCCGGAACATCCGGTTCCGCAGCGTCCCGTAAAACGGAAACAACGCCCAATAGTCCTGCTCCGGATCCGGTGCGTCCTGGTAGAACCAGAATGGGAACAGGTTGAACCGCCGCACCTCCCGGTCCTCGTCAATGCGCTCCAACCGCGACCCATTGATCCACTGGACCAGTTGCCAGCGCATGTCCTCCCCGTACCGCCGCCACGTGAACAGCGGAGGCAGCACCAGCACCTGCACCCGCTCGCCATCATCCGACCGCAGCACCGAGACCACCGGCGGCACCGCCCACAACGTCTCGTCCTCCCCCTCCCTCCGGTAAAACAACGGTCCCAGCGCCTCGACCCCGTCCCCCGGTTCCAGCGCCAGCGGGAAGGTCTGGAACAGCGGCCCCGCCGCCACCCAAGGCGCCCGCGGTTCCCCCCCCCAGGACAGCCCTCCCACCCCGATCCCCAACGCCAGCAGCACCCACCCCCCGAGGCCGGAAAGGCGACGGCGGGCGAAACGGCGCAAAGCGTTCGTCATCGGAACGGCGCGATCTAACCCGGCCCTTCGCCCGGAACGAAGCCGAAATCGGCGCTCCTCCCCACAGTCGGTGCATCCCCCAGGTTGTGGGCGAGGAGGCAGCGAATCGGAGCGACGAGTTCCGCGAATCCATAACCCACAGCCCACCCCCCGTTACAGCCTCGTGGAACTCGCCAGAATAGTGGGACCGGCATTGTACTGTTGACTTTCTGCCTAGGCTGACGGCCCGCCAGAGGTGGTTTAATGAGCCTGACTTTTTACTGTTGACGATCCGCGAAAGGCACGGACCCGGGAGTTCGTTCCAAAAATAGTGAGACCGGCATTTTAATAACCGCAGTGTAAAGTTGACCATCCAGAGCAAAGCCCTCCCCCAGCGGCCCGATGGGGTTTCTTGGAGTATCCGCGCCGACAGCAACTAAATGCCTGACATTGTTTGTCGGACATCGGAACAGGGCGGCACGCCGGGGGGGGCGATGGACTCGGGGAAGCACCTACTGCCGCGACAGGTCCCGCTGCGGGATATGGCTCATCCCCGGACGGGGGCTCATCCCCAGCCGGGGGCTGCGTATCTCTGGGAAGAAGATGTTTGCCAACCCAAAACCCAATGGGGGTCCGGCACC